>DATENV010000130.1:0-7606 GCA_035274805.1 Sphingomicrobium sp.
CCGATCGTCCTGTTCGTCGGCCTCATGCTCGCCGGACTCGTCTCGTTCTACCAAATGCAGGTCAACAACGCGCCGGACATCGATTTTCCGGCGGCGATCGTCTCCGTCTCTCAGCCCGGCGCCGCTCCGGGCGAGATGGAGACTCAGGTCACCCAGCGTGTGGAATCCGCGGTGCGCGGGATCACGGGCGTCGAGGAGATCAGCAGCACGGTCGTCGAGGGCAACAGCACGACCTTTGTTCAGTTCGAGCTCGGCACGCCGACCGACCGCGCGGTCAACGACGTCCGCAACGTCATTGCACAGATCCGCAGCAACCTGCCTGACGGCATTCTCGAACCGCAGGTCCAGCGGGTCGATGCCGAAGACGAGCCCTTCTCCTACGTCGGTGCCCAGACGACCGACATGACGCTCGAGCAGCTCAGCTGGTACATCGACAACACCATCGCCAAGCGCCTCCTCGGCCTCGAGGGCGTTGCCGCTGTCACCCGCGTCGGCGGCGTCGACCGCAACGTCCGGGTGATCCTCGATCCTGCCGCGCTCCAGGCGCAGGGCATAACCGCGGCGCAGGTCAACCAGCAGCTCCGCCAGAGCAACATGAACGGCGCCGGCGGCCGAGCCGAGGTTGCCGGTTCGGAGCAGTCGGTGCGCGTGCTCGGCAACGCTCCCGACGCCTACCAGCTTTCGCAGACGCAGATCTCGTTGCCGGGCGGCCGCTTCGTGAAGCTCGCCGATCTCGGCGAGGTCAAGGATAGCAACAGCGAACAGCGCTCGGTCGCCAAGATGAACGGGCGCCAGGTGGTTACGTTCATGATCCAGCGTGCCAAGGGCTCGTCGGAAGTCACGGCGTATGACGCCGCGTGGAAGGAACTGAAAAAGCTGGAGAAGGAGAACCCGAAGGTCCACTTCTCCGAGGTCTTCAACACCGTCGACTACACCAAGGCGCAGTATGACTCGGCGATGGAAGGCCTGGTCGAGGGCGCGATCCTCGCGGTGCTCGTCGTTCTCATCTTCCTTCGGGACATCCGCGCCACCGCGATTTCGGCCGTCTCCATCCCGCTCTCGGCGATCCCGGCCTTCTGGTTCATGAGCATGATGGGCATCACCATGAACTTCATGTCGACGATGGCGATGGGCCTGGTGGCCGGCGTCCTGGTCGACGACGCGATCGTCGAGATCGAGAATATCGTCCGGCACATGCGCATGGGCAAGTCAGCCTACCAGGCCTCGCTCGACGCCGCCGACGAGATCGGCCTCGCCGTGCTGGCGACGACCATGGCGATCGTCGCGGTGTTCTTCCCCGTCGCGCTGATGCCCGGCATCGCCGGCCAGTATTTCAAGGCGTTCGGCTTCACCGTGGTGCTGTCGGTGATGATGAGCCTGTTCGTCGCCCGGATGATCACCCCGCTGATCGCGGCCTATTTCCTGCGCTCGCACGGCGTCCAGCCGCACGCCAACTGGAGGTGGATGGACCTCTACCTCAAGGTGCTGAACTGGAGCCTGGACACGACCAAGGCCCACGCGCTCCTGGCCCGCCTGCCGAAGCCCGCGCGCCGCTATGGCTATTATGCGATTGGCGCTGTCCTCGTGCTGCTCATCGCCGGCGTTTTCCTGGCCGGCACCGGCCTCATGATGATGCTGCTCGGCAAGGTGCCGTGGAACGGCGCGATCAAGTTCGTCCTCGCCTTGTTCGTCGCGGGCGTCGCCGCCTACGGCTTCGCCAAGCTGGTCGGCCTGGTCGTCCGGATGATCGGCAGCGCCGGCTTTGCCGAATGGCAGTCGGCCGCAGCGGCTCGCTGGAATGCGAGAATGCAGGATCACCGCCTGGTGATGGTCGGCGCCGGGGTCGTCACGCTATTGCTCAGCGTCATCCTGTTCGGCACGCTGTCGATGTCCTTCTTTCCGCCGCAGAACTCCGACTATTCGCGGGTCAACATCACGCTGCCGCCCGGCAGCACGCTGAAGCAGACGGAGGCGGCTACCGATCGCGTCGCCGCGATCATTTCCAAGGATCCGACCGTCGAGCGCGTGTTCGAGCGGGTGAACGTCGCCACCGGCCGTGTGAACATCGTCCTCAAGAAGGACCGCGACCTGACCAGCACCGAGTTCGAGCGGAACATGTCGCCGACGCTTGCGGCGTTCCCCGACGCACGGGTCAGCTTCATGAGCCAGAACGGCGGCGGGCCCGATTCGGATCAGCGCGATATCATGCTCTATCTCGGCGGCGATGACCCGGCGCAGCTGACGTCGGTTGCCCAGCAGATCGCCAAGGAGATGGAAACGGTGCCTGGCTTGCGCGCGCCGCGCGTCGGCAGCCAGCTCGCCCAGCCGGAAATCACCATCAAGCCGCGCTTCGACCTTGCCGCCGACCTCGGCGTGACGACCGCGGCGCTCAGCCAGACGATCCGCATCGCGACCCTGGGCGACATCGAGCAGAACAGCGCGAAATTCTCGCTGTCGGATCGCCAAGTGCCGATCCAGGTATCGCTGTCTGAGGATGCGCGGCGCGATTTGGCGACGCTCGAGAACCTGCCGGTGCCGACATCGGGTGGCGGTTCGGTGCCGCTGAAGTCGGTCGCGGAAATCGGCTTCGGTTCGGGTCCGACCACCATCCAGCGCTCGAACCAGCTTCGCCGCCTGGCGATCGGTGCCGACCTCGCGCCGGGCGTCGTCGAGGGCGACGTGTGGGCGAAGGTCAACCAGCTGCCTTCGGTCAAGAACCTGCCGCAGGGCGTTCAGAAGATGAACCTCGGCAACCAGAAGTGGCAGTCGGAGCTGCTTTTCAACTTCGCGATCGCGCTGATCGCCGGCATTCTGCTGGTGTTCGCGGTGCTGGTGCTGCTCTACCGCCGCTTCCTCGCGCCGTTCGTCAACATGGGCTCGCTGATCCTCGCGCCGCTTGGCGCCGCGGTGGCGCTGCACATCGCCGGCCAGCCGATCTCGCTGTTCGTGCTGATCGGCATCCTGATGTTGTTCGGCATCGTCGCCAAGAACTCGATCCTGCTGGTCGACTTCGCGGTCGAGATGATGAACCACGGCATGGCCAAGAACACGGCGATCTGGGAAGCCGGGCACAAGCGCGCCCAGCCGATCGTGATGACCACGGTCGCGATGGTCGCGGGCATGCTGCCGACCGCCGTGTCGATCAGCGGCGACAACAGCTGGCGCGCGCCGATGGGCATCACCGTGATCGGTGGCCTGATCTTCTCGACACTGCTGACGCTGGTGCTGGTGCCGTCCTATTTCTCGATCGCCATCTCGATCGAATCGCGGCTCGGCAAGCTGTTCCATAAGCTCATCGGCAGTGAAGCGCACGCCACCGGCCAACCTGTCCCCGCGGAGTGAAGAGCCTGGGCTTGTGAACCTCGGGGCCGGCTCGTTACTTCAGCCGGCATGAGGGCGATGACCAACGGCGCTCTGTCCCGCTTCAACCCCGCGCAGCCCGGCGCGCAGGGGATGAAGGTCGTCGCCACCGGGCTGCTGGTCGTAATGGCGGCGGTTTTCCTCGCTGCCCGGGCGTTCGAGGCGCGTTACCCGGGGCTGGGCTATGTGAAGGCGTTCGCCGAGGCGGCGATGGTCGGCGGCCTCGCCGACTGGTTCGCGGTGACCGCTTTGTTCCGCCACCCGCTCGGCGTTCCCATCCCGCATACGGCGATCATCCCGCGTAACAAGGACCGCATCGGCGAGGCGCTGGCCAGCTTCCTCAAGGAGAATTTCCTCATTCCGGCGGTGGTCGCGCGGCGGATGCAGCGACTCGACGTCGCCGGCGCCGCCGGGCGCTTCCTGCAGACGCCCGCGGGCGAGGGAACGCGCATCCGCGCCGGCGCGTCGCGGCTGATCGCGGACATTTTCGAGAGCCTCGACGACGAGCGCTTGGGCGGCATCGTCAAGGGCGCGATCTCCTCCCGACTGCGCAGCATGGAAGTGTCGCCGCTGCTCGGTCATGCGCTCGCCTCGGCGATCAACGAGGACCGCCATGTGCCGATGCTCGAAGCGGCGATCCGCTGGCTGGCGCGCGCACTCGACGCCAACGAGCCGCTGATCCGCGAGATGGTGCACAAGAAGGCCAATTGGGTGCTCAAGCTCGCGGGGCTCGATGCCAAGCTCGCCGATGCGATCATCGACGGCCTGCGCAAGCTCACCGCCGAGATGTCGACCGACCCGGCGCATCCGGTCCGGGTGAAGATCGAGGAGGCGCTGGCGCAGCTTGCCAACGACCTCCAGACCAGGGCCGAAACGCGCGAGCGAGTCGAAGCGCTGAAGGAGCAATTGCTCGACAACCAGTCGGTCGGCTTGTGGCTGGACGCGCTGTGGCAGCGCGGCCGGGAGTCGATCATCCGCGCCGCGCGCAACCCCGATGCGGTGCTGGCCGGCAAGCTCGGCGAGATCCTCAAGTCGATGGGCGGGACGCTCGAGACCGATCCGCGGATTCGGGCCGCGATCAACCAGTTCGCGCGCCGCGCCGTGGTCGGCATGGCCGCAAGCTATGGTTCCTCGATCGTCAAACTGGTGTCCGAGACGATCCGCAGCTGGGATGCGCGGACGGTGACCGCACGGCTCGAAGCGGCGGTTGGCCGCGACCTCCAATATATCCGCATCAACGGTACGCTGGTCGGCGGCCTCGTCGGCCTCATTCTCCACGTGATCGACAAGCTATGAGCGACGAACGGATCGATGCCCTCGCGGAGAGCGCCCGCAACCGCGGCCTGAAGCTCGTGCGCTCGCGCGTACGCACGCCCGGCAAGCGGCGCTTCGGCAAGGTCGGACTGACCGACGCGTCGGGCAAGGCGGTGTTCGGGATGGATGCCAAGGGCCCGATCGGCTCGCCCGATGACGCCGAACATTTCCTGCGCAACCTCGGCGCGAAGGATTGGGGCGCTTCGCTCGACGTCGCGGTGATGCCGCGCAAGAAGCCCAAGAAGCCGGCGCGGGAGGCGGCCAACGACCGCGAGCCGGTCGAGAAGCCTGCGGCTCCCCTGGCGAAGGCAAAACCAAAGCCGGCGCCCCGGCCTCCGAGGCCGAAGGAGCCGCCAAAGCCGCAGCTGCGCGATGCCAGGCCGGCGGACGCCCCGCGGCTGGCCGAGCTGATCGACGAGCTTGGGCACCCGATCGACGAGAAGCAGGTCCGCAAGAACCTCGCAGCGCTGAAAAAGCTCGGCGAAACGCCGCTCGTCGCGACGCTCGACAAGCAAGTCGTCGGCCTGATCGGCATGCATCGGACGGTGACGATCCACCGCGACGCCCCGCTCGGCCGCATCACGATCCTCGTGGTGACCAAGGCTGCGCAGGGCACGAACTTGGGACGCCTGTTGGTTGAGGCGGCCGAGGACTGGTGTCGGAAGAAGGGCTGCAAGCTCGTCGAGGTCACCAGCAACGATCGCCGCGCGGCGGCGCACGCTTTCTATCGCCACATGGGCTACGAGCGGAGCAGCATCCGCTTCTTCAGGAAGCTCTGAGGAGGCGACCCGCGCGTTTGACTTCGCCGGCGCGCGACCCCACCTTGGTGTCATGACCAGCGAGTCCTTCCGCCGCTTTATCGTGCACGCCGGACAGCTTCCCGCGCGAGCCTAACCCCGGGCGCGCATTCCCGCGTCGACCCGGGGCAATTCGGCTCAACCTGCTTCACCGAAGGACATCCAAAAAATGGCTACTGCTCACGCGCATTCCGCGCGTCCGACTATTCATCTGCTCGCCGCCGAATCCGACATGGTTGCGACGCTCGCCCTCCAGGCCGAGGACCGCCAGCCGGTCGTGGCGGCGATGCTGCTCGAGGAAATCGAGCGCGCCGAGCTCCACGAGGCCGAGACTCTCCCGGAGGACGCAATCACGCTCGGCTCGGAGGTCGATTTCGTCGACGAGCGCACGCACCAATTGCGGACGGTCGAGCTGGTGCTGCCGGCGATGGCCAACATCGCCGAGGGGCGCATTTCGATCATGACGCCGATGGGCGCCGCGCTCTACGGCCTCACCGCCGGCCAGTCGATCGACTGGCCCAACCTCGACGGCGCGGAGCGCCGGATCCGCATCCTCAGGGTCCGGCAGCCGTTGCTCGACGAGCCGCCGAGCGCGGCCTAGCCGGCGCTGCGCCGCTCGATCGTCGCGCCGACGGCCGACAATTTCTCCTCGAGCCGCTCATAGCCGCGATCGAGGTGATAGACGCGCAGCACCTCGGTCTCGCCCTCGGCGGCGAGACCGGCCAGCACCAGGCTCATCGATGCGCGAAGGTCGGTCGCCATCACGCTGGCGCCGGCCAGTCGCTCGACGCCGTGGACGATCGCCGAGCGCCCGTGGATCTCGACCTCGGCGCCCATGCGGCGAAGCTCGGGCACGTGCATGTAACGGTTCTCGAAGATCGTTTCCTCGAGGAAGCTGTCGCCGCCGGCGAGCGCAAGCATCGCCATGAACTGCGCCTGCATGTCGGTCGCAAAGCCGGGAAACGGCGAGGTCGACAGCGCCAGCGGCTTGAGCCCGCCGTCGGCGCTGACCTTGATGCCGCGGTTGTGGAATTCGATCATCAACCCGGCATGGGCCAGCGCATTGAGCGTCGCCCGCATATCGTCGGGCCGAGCACCGATGAGGTCGATCGAGCCCCCGGTGATTCCCGCCGCGCAGGCATAACTGCCCGCCTCGATGCGATCGGGCATCACTTCATATTCGGTGCCGCTCAGGCCCTCGACGCCGTTGATAGTAAGATGGCCGGAGCCGATGCCTTTGATCTTCGCGCCCATCGCCACCAGCAAGTTGCAAAGGTCGACGATCTCGGGCTCGCGCGCGGCGTTGAACAACTGGCTTTTGCCCTTGGCGAGCACCGCCGCCATCACCGCATTCTCGGTCGCGCCAACCGACACCACCGGGAAGCTGAAGTCGCCGCCCGGCAGACGGCCCTTGGGCGCACTGGCCTTTACATAGCCGGCGGCGAGTTCGATCTCCGCGCCCATGCATTCGAGCGCCTTCAGGTGGAGGTCGATCGGCCGGTCGCCGATCGCACAGCCGCCGGGCAGCGACACGGTCGCTTCGCCGGCGCGTGCCAGCATCGGCCCGAGCACGAGCACCGAGGCGCGCATCTTGCGGACCATGTCGTACGGCGCGACGGTCGAGGCGATCTCGTTCGCCTGGAGCGTCATCCGCCGCCCATATTGGCCTTTCTTGACGCCCGCGACGTGGGTCGAAACGCCAAGCTGGTTGAGCAGATGGGCGAAGGTGTCGACATCGGCCAGCCGCGGCAGGTTGGTGAGGGTCAGCGTCTCTTCGGTGAGCAGCGCGCAGGGCAGCAAGGTCAGCGCGGCATTCTTCGCTCCGCTGATCGGGATTTCACCCTGGAGCTTGTTGCCGCCCTTGATCCAGATGCTGTCCACGGGCGGGGGTTTAGCCGCTTCTCCCCTCCCTGCAAGGGAGGGGTCGGGCGTGGGTGCGAGCGAAGCGAGGTTGGTTGGAAAGGCAATCGGCCAGCATCGGGTTGGCCGCCTGCCAACCCACCCCTAACCCCTCCCTTGCAGGGAGGGGAAGATCAGGCCTTCTCCAGCGTGCATTGCAGCGGGTGCTGGTTCTCGCGCGCGAAATCGATCACCTGGGTAACCTTGGTCTCGGCGACCTCGTAGGTGAAGACGCC
>DATENV010000131.1:0-5736 GCA_035274805.1 Sphingomicrobium sp.
GGAAGCTGGCCTCGGCATCGCCTTCCGCGCCAAGCCCGCGCTGATCGAGGTCGCCGACGCCGAGCTCCGGCATCACGGGCTCGACGCCCTGTTGTGGGTCCAGGGCGTTCGCCGCCGCGACTGGTTCAGGAAATAATCAGCCCTTCGGCACCGGGAAGCAGGCGGTGCCGAGCGACGCGCACGCGGCGGCCGCTGCGGCCTTGCTGGCGAACGGTCCGACCTGGAGCCGGGTGATGCTGCCGGCCGCAACGTAGAACGGACTCCGGCCGGCAAGCGCGGCCTTGCCGGCGACGCGCCGATACATGGCCTCGGCCGAGCCCCGTTGTGAAAATGCGCCCAGCTGGATTCGCCAATTGCCGCTCGCCGGGGACGCCGCAGGCGTCGGCCGCGGAGTCTGGGCTTTCGGTTTCGGCGGGCTCGACTTTGGCGTTGCCGCCTGGGCCGACCGCGGCGGTTTTGTCGCCTTGGGCGGGACCGGAGAGCCGTTCGGGATCGACCGCGCAAGCGCCAGCGCCTTCTGACGGTCAGCCGCAGGCATCAGCTCGTCGAGCTGCCCGAGCGTGTCCTTCGCCGGCGAAAGCCCTTGCGCCGCGGCGCGGCTCACGAAGGCGTAGCCAAGCAGCCGATCCTGGGTCACCCCGTCGCCATTGTAGAGCGCGGTGCCGTAGACCAGCAGCGCGCGGGGCTCGCCTTGCTCGGCTGCTCGCTTCAGCCATTTTAGCCCCTGCTGCTGGTCGCCGTTCTGGAAGAGCAGCAGGCCGAGCGTCGTCTGCGCATCCAAATGACCGCTGGTCGCCGCGCGCTCGAACCAGGTCTTGGCCGCCCCGAGATTGATCGTCACCCCGCGACCGAGCCGATAGGCCTGGCCGAGATTGAACTGCGCATCGGCATCGCCGCGTTCCGCCAGCGGCCGCCAGATTGCGACCGCCGAGCCATAATCGGCACGCTGCCAGGCATCGATCCCGGCTTTCACCGACTGCCCCGAAAGCGGCGTGCTCACCAGCACGGCCAGCGCCGCAGCAACTAAGTATTTGGCACTCATGCGTTAACTCACCCTCGCACCAGCTTAGCCCAGCGCTGCCCAACAGCAAACAGCGTCGTGTGCGTGTTAACCAGATTTTAGAGGCTCTGGTGTCACTCCGCTCTGCGAACTGACGTCAATCCGCGAGGGGAAAAGCATGCGCGTCCTGGCAATGGCATCGCAGAAGGGCGGGTCGGGGAAGACGACCCTGTCCGGCCATCTTGCGGTGCAGGCACAGCTCTCCGGGGCTGGCCCGGTCTGCCTGATCGACATCGATCCGCAGGGCAGCCTTGCCGATTGGTGGAACGAGCGCGAAGCCGACATGCCGGCCTTCGCCCAGACCACCGTCGCGCGCCTGGCAAGCGACCTCGAGGTCCTTCGCCAGCAGGGCTTTCGCCTCGCCGTCATCGATACGCCGCCGGCGATCACGATGGCGATTCAAAGCGTCATTGCGGTCGCCGAGCTGATCGTCATCCCGACTCGCCCGAGCCCGCACGACCTTCGGGCCGTCGGCGCGACGGTCGACTTGTGCGACCGCGCCGGCAAGCCGTTGATCTTCGTCGTCAACGCGGCGACGCCCAAGGCCAAGATTACCTACGAGGCCGCGGTCGCGCTGTCGCAGCACGGCACCGTGGCTCCGGTCACGCTTCACCACCGCACGGATTATGCCGCGTCGATGATCGACGGCCGGACGGTGATGGAGATCGATCCCAACGGCCGCTCCGCCAAGGAAGTGACCGAGTTGTGGGAATATATCTCCGACCGTCTCGAGAAGAATTTCCGCCGGACCGTCTTTGCAGCGCCGGGTGCGGCGCCGGGCATCGGTGCGGCCAGTCCGCGTCCGGTCGGAGGCTTCGGCCGCCGCGTCGTTGGTCAGTAAGGGGGCGCAGGGTGGCAACGGAAGCCAAGCCTTTCGCCTCTCTCTCATCGGGCCTGCTCGCCCGCAAGGGCGCCGCCCGTCCGGCCATGCGGCCGCAGGGCTTCGGCCAGGTCGGTAATGGACTCGAGGACCTCGGCTGGAACGACATGGGGTTCGAACCGCCCAAGCCGGCCGACACCGCTCGCGACGACAGCCATGACGCATTCGGCGAAGATGTCGTCGATCATCCGCGCGCGCATCCGACCGGCCTGACGCCGGTCGATTCGCCGGTTCATCACCAGCAGGCCGAGATCGTCGAGCGCTTGAACGGCGCCGAGGACGAGGCCGAAGACGAAGCGGACGAGATCGGTGAGACCGACGAGATCAATGAGCCGGAGGCGGAAGCCGCGCCGGTCTTCGCGAAGATCGCAGTCCCGGTTGCCGCGCCGGTCGCGCGGCATGCGCCGCGGTCGCGGGCCGCGCCCGGCACCAAGGGGAAGGCGGCGTTCACGCTCCGCCTCGATCCGCAACGTCATTTGAAGCTCCGGCTCGCTTGCGCCGTCGACGGAAGGTCGGCGCAGCAGCTGGTTACTGACGCGCTCGACCAGTTGCTCGAGCGCATGCCCGATCTCGACGGGCTGGCCGTAAAGGCAAAAAGTAGGGGGTAACATTCATGACTACGCCGCTCCGCACCACGTCTGCCGCTTCGCTCGTCGCGCTCGCCTCGATGATCGCCGGCTGTGCAGCGCCGCAATCGCAGGTCAGCGGCGCGCAGTTTGGCGGCAGCAAGGCCAACGTCGACGTCGGCCTTGCGACCCGCGCACTCGCAGCGCTCAATTCCAACAACATCCCGATGGCGATCGATCTTGCCGAGCGCGCGGTGGCAAAGACGCCGAACGACGCCGGCTTCCGCACATTGCTCGGCAACGCCTATTTCGCGGGCGGGCGCTTCCGCTCGGCCGAATCGGCCTACCGCGATTCGCTGACGCTCTATCCGGGCCAGCCGCAGATCATGCTCAAGCTCGCGCTGGTCCAGATCGCGCAGGGCAAGAACCGGCAGGCCGTCGCGTTTCTCAACGGCAACCGCAGTGCGCTCGACGCGTCGGACTATGGCCTGGCGCTGGCGCTTGCCGGCCGCCCCGCCGAAGCGGTGATCGTGCTCGAGCAGGTCGCGCGCGCCACGAACGCCGACGCGACCGCCCGCCAGAACCTCGCGCTGGCCCATGCCCTGGCCGGGCAGTGGGACGAGGCGCGCGTGATCGCGGGGCAGGACGTTCCGGCCGACAAGGTCGATGCCCGCATCGAGCAATGGATGCGGCTCGCTCAGCCCAAACATGCCGCCGACCAGGTCGCCGCGCTTGTCGGCGTGACGCCGGCCGCCGTCGATGCCGGCCAGCCGGTCCAGCTCGCGCTGAACAAGGAAGATACGCGGCAAGCGGAGGCGACCGTCCCGTCAGCGGCTCCGGCCGTCGCTGCGCCGGCCAAGCCGGTCGTCATCAGCGCCGCGCAGGTTGCTCCGGCGCCGCCGCCGGTCGTTGCGATCGCTCCGGCTCCGCCGCCGATGCGCGCGACGAGCACGCTCGCGAGCCTTGCCGCCACCGCGGTCTCCGAGGCCAAGGCAGTGCTTGCTGCAGTGATGCCGGCCAGCAAGCCGGTCGCCAAGCCGGCCAAGGCACGCCGCGCCGTCGCGGCCCGCAAGGGAAATTCGCCGGCGGTGGTGCAGCTTGGCGCCTACGGCTCGCCTGAGCGCGTCCTGGCAGCGTGGAACGCGACCGCCCGCAAGTACAGCGGGCTCAAGGCCTACACGCCGATGAGCGCCCGCTTCGCGAGCCCGAAGGGCACCTTCTATCGCCTGTCGGTGCGCGGCTTCGAGAGCGACCGCGCTGCGCGGCTGACTTGCGAATCGCTGCGCCGCAAGGGCGCGAGCTGCTTCGTGCGGAACGTCGCCGGCGACACGCCGGTCCACTACGCGTCCAGCTAAGCGGCGCTTTCGACGACCATCTCGAGGCAGGCCATCCGCACGGCCACGCCCATCTCGACCTGAAGCGCGATCAGCGAGCGGCCGGGATCGTCGGCGATCCGGTCCTCGATCTCGACGCCGCGGTTCATCGGGCCGGGGTGCATCACTACCGCGTCCGGTGACGCGCTCGCCAGCCGCTCCCTGGTGAGGCCGTAGCGCGCGAGATATTCGCCCGGCGCGTCGCCGAGCTCGGCTTCGAGCCGCTCGCGCTGGACGCGCAGCATCATCACCACGTCGGCGCCGGCGATCGCCTCGTCGACCGACAAGGACGGAATACCATCGGGCATCAATTCGGGCGGGCCGGCCAGCCGGACCTCGGCACCGAGGCGCGGCAGCAGCTTGGCGTTGGAGCGGGCGACCCGGCTGTGGCGGATGTCGCCGCAGATCGCGATCTTCAGGCCCTCGACCCGCCCGAGGCGGTGGCGGATCGTCGCCGCATCGAGCAGCGCTTGGGTCGGATGCTCGTTGGTGCCATCGCCGGCATTGAGCACCGGCGCGTCCATGATCAGCGCGACTGCTGCCGGCGCGCCATTCTCGCGGTGGCGGATGACCAGCGCGTCGGGCCGCATCGCGTTGAGCGTCCGCGCGGTGTCTTCGAGGGTTTCGCCCTTGGCGACCGAGCTGCGCTCGACCGACAGCGCGATCGCCGAGGCACCGAGCCGGTGCGTCGCGGTCGCGAAGGACATCGCGGTGCGAGTCGAGTTTTCGTAAAAGACGTTGAACACGATCCGGCCGTGCAGCCGCTCGCTAGCGCGCCGCCCGCGGTTGCCCGAAAAATAAAGGTCGGCCGTGTCGAGGACCTGGCCGATCTCGGCGTCGCTCAGCGAGTCGATGGAAAGGATATCCATGGGCCGCTTCATATAGCCCTCCCCCTTGATGGGGGAGGGTTGGGTGGGGGTGACTTCGGCGCTTTGTTCCATGTCTGCCGTCACCCCACCCCCGGCCCCTCCCCATCGAGGGGAGGGGAGACGTTGGCCAGCGCATCGATCGCGCCCTGGAGGATGTGGGCGGCGGCGAGCGCATCGACCTTTTCGGCGCGCCTCGCGCGGCTGACGTCGGCGGCGATCATCGCCCGCTCGACCGCTTGGGTCGACCAGCGCTCGTCCCACAGCAGCAGCGGCAGGTTCATCGGCGCGAGATTGCGCGCGAAGGCGCGGACCGATTGCGTGCGTGCGGAATCGCTGCCGTCCATGTTCAGCGGCAGGCCGACGACGAGCCCCGCGATGTGCTCGCGCTCGACGAACGCTCGAAGCGCTTCGAGGTCCTTGGTGAACTTGGTGCGGCGGATCGTTTCGGCCGGGCCGGCGAAATGCCAGCCAGCATCGCACAGCGCGAGGCCGATGGTCTTGGTCCCGACGTCGAGCCCGGCGAGCTTGCCGCCTGTCGGCAACGCGGCGGCGAACTCGCCCGGGTCGGCGGTGATCAGCGCTGCCATGCCGCGAGCCTCCGCTCGGCATCGCGCCGGACCGCGCCCCAGAACAAAGCATAATCGTAGGCGTGGTAATTGTTGCCCGGCAGCACGAACGAACCGAGCTGCGGCGGCACCCCGTCGAGGATCAGCAGACCATCGCGGCAATGTGCGCCGACCGCGCCTGGTTCGAGGCTGGCCGAGCGCATGTCGGCCGACGGGTTCAGCGTTCCGGGATTGTCCTGCGGCGGCGCCGCGCCGTTTTCGACGCCGCTGATGGGATTGACGCAGAGCGTGTCCTGCTGCCGCCGCTCGCCGCCATTGAAGCCCTTGGTCCTGGCCCATTCGTGGAAGATGAAGTCCGGGTTGGGCGGATCGCCAAAGGTCATCCAGGAGACGATGCAGCCCGCCTGGCCGGCTGCGCCGCA
>DATENV010000132.1:0-6550 GCA_035274805.1 Sphingomicrobium sp.
CAGCGGGATCTCGAACAGCAGGACCGGCGCGTCCTTTTGCTGCGCGATGAACTCGTCGCGCGCCTCGCGCACCGCCGGGTGAACGATCCGTTCCAGCGCCGCGAGCTGCTCCCGGTCGGCCAGCACGATTTCAGCGAGGCACTCGCGGTCCAGCGTGCCGCACCGGACGCAGCCGGGGAAAAGCTCGCCGATCTTCTCGACCAGCCCGCCGCCGGGCGCCTGCAGCCGGTGAACGACCGCGTCGGCATCGAACACCGGCACGCCCGCGCGCTCGAACATCCTGGCGACGGTCGACTTGCCCATCCCGATCGAGCCGGTGAGCGCGATCCGGATCATGCGAGCAGCAACCGGCGCTTGCGCAGCGCGCCAAGCAGCGGGATCAACGGCATGCCGAGGATCGTGAAATGGTCGCCGTCAATCCGCTCGAATAGCTGCACGCCGCGCGCCTCCAGCCGGAACACGCCGACAGTGTAGCCGACCTCGGGCCATTCGGCATCGAGATAGTCGGCGATGAACCCGTCGGACAGTTCGCGCACCTGCAGCGAGGCGGTCTCGGAGTGCTGCCAGTCGACGCGCCCCAGATGCGCAAGCGCGACCGCGCTGGTCAGCCGCATTTCCTTGCCGGAGAAGAAGCGGAGATGCTCCGCGGCTTCGCCACGGTCGCGCGGCTTGTCGAACAACCGCCCGCCGGCGCTCACCACGCTGTCGCTGCCGATCACCCAATCGCCGACCTCGATGCTCAGCGCCTTTGCCGAAGCAAGCGCCGCAGCGATCTCGTTGGCATCGCTGAGCCTTGCCTTGACCGCGTCCTCGTCGACGTCCGGCTTGACCGCGGCATAATCGACGCCGGCCGCGTCGAGCATCTGGCGACGGATAGCGCTGGCGGAAGCGAGGATCAGGGGCAACCGGACAACCTTGTGGAAAAGCGATGCGCCAACGCTAGCCCGGCGCTGGGGGCGGGCTCAACCGGCGATTTGTCCTGCGCAACCCTCGCGCCATTCGCACTTTCATCCACGGGGGCGGATTCCATCCCCAGGCTGTGAATCATGGGAGGATCCGCCGCGACTCGGGGCAAGTGCTCGAAGTTCCCGATGTTGCGCTTGTTGGCAATTTTGGGAGCCGCGCCTAAACCCCGCTGTCCCCCGACCAACAACATCATCAATCTTAGATTCTAAATATATATAGGGAGAGAAGAAGGGTGGCTTCGATGCCTTCCGGTCTTCCGAATATGCAGTCGGACAAGCCCCTGCTCGCCGTGCTTCGCGGGGAGCGCCGCGACCCCGTGCCGATGTGGATGATGCGTCAGGCGGGACGCTACCTGCCGGAATATCGCGAGCTTCGGCAGGACAAGGGCAGCTTCCTCGATCTGGTTTACGATCCCGACGCGGCGGCCGAGATCACGCTTCAGCCGCTGAGGCGCTTCCCGCAGCTCGACGCCGCAATCCTGTTCTCCGACATCCTGATTGTGCCGTTCGCGATCGGGCAAAACCTGACCTTCATCACCGGCGAAGGCCCGCGGCTGACGCCGACGTTGGCGGGGAGCGGGCCGGACGAGCTGACCGCCTACCCGGCGCGGCTCGATCCGATCTACGAGACGGTGCGCAAGGTCAAAGCCGCGCTCGGTCCCGACAAGACGTTGATCGGCTTTGCCGGCAGCCCGTGGACCGTCGCAACCTACATGATCGCTGGGCAAGGCAGCCGCGACCAGGCCGAGGCGCGCCGTCTGGCCTACCAGGATGCGGGAAGGTTCGGCGAGATCATCGCCCGGATCGAGGAGGTGACCTTCGACTATCTCTCGCAACAGGTCGACGCCGGCGCCGAGGCGCTGCAATTGTTCGACAGCTGGGCCGGCAGCCTGTCGCCGGCGCAATTCGGGCAGTGGGTGATGGCGCCGACCGCGCGCCTCGTCGCCGCGTTGAAGGAACGCCATCCCGACATTCCGGTGATCGGCTTTCCCAAGGGCGCGGGCGGCAAGCTCGCGGCATATGCGCGCGAAACCGGAGTCAATGCGCTCGGGCTCGACGAAACGGTGGATCCGTTATGGGCCGCGAGGGAGCTGCCGCCCGAGCTGCCACTGCAGGGCAACCTTGACCCCCTCGCGCTGATTGCCGGCGGTGAAGCGCTCGACACCGCCGCCTCACGAGTGCTTGACGCCTTCGCCGGCCGCCCTCACATCTTCAACCTCGGGCACGGCATCCTGCAGGACACGCCGATCGCCCATGTCGAGCGGCTGATCGCGCTGGTGAAGGGGAACAAGTGAACGATTTCACCGGCTGGCTCGGGCTCGCTTATCCGTGGGTCAAGGCGGCGCACGTGACCTTCGTCATCTTCTGGATGGCGGGCCTGTTCCTGTTGCCTCGGCTCTATGTCTATCACCAGGAGACCGCGGTCGGCTCGCCCGAGGACCGCGCCTGGATCGAACGCGAGGCGCGGGTCCGTTCGATCATCCTGACGCCGGCCATCGGCGTGGTCTGGATCCTGGGCCTAATGCTCGCCTTTCATATCGATGCCTGGCACCAGGGCTGGTTCCACGCCAAGCTTGCGCTGGTGATTGCCTTGAGCGCCTATCAGGGCTGGCTCGGCGCGTACGGCAAGAAGCTCGCCAACGGGCAGCGTCCGCTGTCGGGCAAGGCGGTGCGGATGATCAACGAAATCCCTGGGATCGCGGCGGCGCTGATCGTGGTGCTGGTCATCGTCCGTCCGTTCTGAACGATTCAGCGCGTTGATCCCGCGCCGCTGATTGACAGCGGCGGTCGGCAGCCATACCTCCTCGTGCCACGGCCCCGGCCAGTTTCCCTATTCGCCGGCCGCCGTTCCTTCCCGCTTCGCGGCGTCCTGCCGCCTCTCAGCTTTCGATCCGATTGAGAAGCTCGAGCACCCACTTCCCAAGAAAAGACTATCCACATGCATTTGAAAGAACTGAAAAAGAAAAGTCCGGCCGACCTGGTCGCGATGTCCGAGGAGATGGGCGTCGAAGGCGCATCGACGATGCGCAAGCAGGACCTGATGTTCTCGATCCTCAAGATCCAGGCCGAGAATGGCGTCGAGATCATGGGCTCGGGTACCATCGAGGTGCTCAACGACGGCTTCGGCTTCCTCCGCTCGCCCGAGGCCAACTATCTGGCCGGTCCCGACGACATCTATGTCGCGCCGTCGATCGTGCGCCGCTTCGGCCTGCGCACCGGCGACACGGTCGAGGGCGAGATCCGCGGGCCCAAGGAAGGCGAGCGCTATTTCGCGCTGACCCGGGTGACGACGATCAATTTCGACGACCCCGAGCAGGTGCGCCACCGCGTCAATTTCGACAATCTGACGCCGCTCTATCCGGACGAGAAGCTCAAGCTCGACACGCTCGATCCGACCATCAAGGACAAGTCGGCGCGGGTGATCGACATCGTCTCGCCGCTCGGCAAGGGCCAGCGCGCGCTGATCGTCGCGCCGCCGCGCACCGGCAAGACCGTGCTGCTGCAGAACATCGCGCGCGCGATCACCGACAATAACCCCGAGGTCATCCTGATCGTGCTGCTGATCGACGAGCGGCCCGAGGAAGTCACCGACATGCAGCGCTCGGTCAACGGTGAGGTCATCTCCTCGACCTTCGACGAACCGGCCAGCCGCCACGTCCAGGTCGCCGAGATGGTCATCGAAAAGGCCAAGCGCCTGGTCGAGCACAAGAAGGACGTCGTGATCCTGCTCGATTCGATCACCCGCCTCGGCCGCGCCTACAACACCGTCGTCCCGAGCTCGGGCAAGGTGCTGACCGGCGGCGTCGACGCCAACGCGCTGCAGCGGCCCAAGCGCTTCTTCGGCGCCGCGCGCAACATCGAGGAAGGCGGCTCATTGTCGATCATCGCCACCGCCCTGATCGATACCGGGTCGAAGATGGACGAGGTGATCTTCGAGGAGTTCAAGGGCACCGGCAACAGCGAGATCGTGCTCGACCGCAAGGTCTCCGACAAGCGCATCTTCCCCTCGCTTGACGTCGGCAAGTCCGGCACCCGCAAGGAAGAGCTGCTGGTCGAGCAGAACGTCCTTACCAAGATGTGGGTGCTGCGCCGAATCCTGATGCAGATGGGCACGGTCGATGCGATGCAGTTCCTGCTCGACAAGATGAAGGACGCCAAGTCCAACGAGGACTTCTTCGCCTCGATGAACCAGTAACCGCCGCGCCATGGTCGCCTTCCCAAGCCTGAACTTTGGGGCGGTCGCGACCGCGGGCGGGCTGGCCAAGCTCGGCCAGATCATCATCGGCGACCTCACCATGGCCGGTGACAATGTGGTGATCATGGGCTCGCTGGCGTCGGGCCTGCCGGAGCGCGACCGCCGCCGGGTGCTGCTGCTCGGCGTCGGCATGGCGCTCGTGTTCCTGATCACTTTCGCGCTGATCGCCACCCAGCTGCTGAAGGTAACCGGCCTGGTGTTCGCCGGCGGGCTTTTGCTGCTGTGGGTGTCCTACAACATGTGGACCGAGCTCCGGCCGCGCCGGCCGGTCGTGTGCGACGACCCCGACACGCCCGAGATCGAGGGGGTGCCAGCCACCAAGACCTTCCTGCAGGCGGCGATCCAGATCACCATCGCCGACCTCAGCATGAGCCTCGACAACGTGCTCCTGGTCGCCTCGATCGCCCGCGAGGAGCCCGCGCTGCTGTTCATCGGCCTCAGCTTCTCGGTGCTGTTCATGGGCCTTGCCGCCAATTACGTGGCCCGGCTGATCCAGCGCTACCACTGGATCAATTATGTCGGGCTGGCGGTCATCCTGTGGGTCGCCTGCAACATGATCTACGAAGGCTGGGTCGGCGGCGAGCACGTGCTGGGCTTGAGGAGCGTGCTGCGGCTCGGGTAGGGCCGGGCCCATGGATATCGCCAATCTCGTAACGCCGGGCGCCATCGCGGCGTTTTTCGAGATCCTGTTCATCGACATCGTGCTGGCGGGCGACAATGCGATCGTCGTCGGCGCGCTCGCCGCCGGCCTGCCGCCGCAGCAGCGCAAGAAAGTTATTTTGATCGGCGTGCTCGCGGCGCTGGTGCTGCGGGTCGTTTTCGCATTGATCGTCACCCAGCTCCTCCAGATCGTCGGGCTGGTGCTCGCCGGCGGACTGCTGCTGCTGTGGGTCGCGTGGCGCATGTACCGCGAGCTTCGCGACCCCAACGACAACCCGGGATCGGACGAGATCCTCGGCGACGAGCATTCGGGTCTGCGCGCGCCCAGGAGCTTCGCCAGCGCCGCGTGGGGCGTCGCGCTCGCCGACGTGAGCATGAGCCTCGACAACGTGCTGGCGGTCGCCGGCGCGGCCCGGGACCACCCCTGGGTGCTGGTGTTCGGCTTGATCCTGTCGGTGCTGCTGATGGGCCTCGCCGCCAATTTCATTGCCCGCTACATCGAACGGTACCGCTGGATCGCCTGGATCGGCCTGCTGGTGATCCTGTGGGTCGCGCTCAAGATGATCTACGAAGGCGCGGGCCATGTCGCGCCGGTGATTGCCCCGATGTTCGGCTGAGGCGCTGCCTTGGCCGACACGATCTACGCGCTTTCGAGTGGCCGCCCGCCGGCGGCGATTGCCGTCATCCGAACCAGCGGTCCGCGGGCCCACGCCGCGGGCGTGCGCCTGGCCGGGGCTTTGCCCGAAGCGCGCTCCGCCGCCCTGCGCGAGCTGCGCGATCCGGCGTCCGGCGAGCTCCTCGACGAGGCGTTGGTGCTGCGGTTCGACGGTCCGGCCAGCTCGACCGGCGAAGATTGCGTCGAGTTTCACTGCCACGGCGGCCGCGCCGTGGTCGACGCGGTGCTTGCCGCGCTGGGCAGCATCGACGGCCTGCGGCCGGCCGAGCCGGGCGAGTTCACGCGGCGCGCATTCGAAAACGGACGCATCGGCCTGACCGAGGCCGAGGGGCTCGCCGACCTCATCGAGGCCGAGACCGAATCGCAGCGCAAGGCCGCGCTCGCACTCGCCGAGGGCGGGCTCGGCAAGCAGATCGCAGTTTGGCAGGAGTGGGTGCTCTCCTTGTCCGCGCGCGCCGAGCGGGCGATCGATTATGATGAAGATGACGAAGCGGTCGATGCTTCGCTCCTGCGTGACTGCGCGGCGCTCGCCGACGAGTTGCGGCAATGGCTCGACCGGCCACGGATCGAGCCGCTCAAGGACGGCGTGCTGGTCGTCGTCGCCGGCCCACCAAACGCTGGAAAATCTAGCCTTATCAATGCGATAGCTGGAGAGGAGCGAGCGATCGTCACCGAGCTCCCCGGCACCACCCGCGACCATATCGAAGTGCCGCTGTCGCTCGGCGGCGTGCCGCTCCGGCTGACCGACACGGCCGGGCTGCGCGAGACGGCGGATCGGGTCGAGGCGATCGGCGTCGAACGGGCCGGAAAGCTGGTCGAGCGCGCCGACGTGCTGGTTTGGCTGGGCGAGCCCGCGGATGCGCCGAGCCACCCGCGGCTCGTGCAAGTGCGTCCGAAGGCGGACCTCCCCGACGGCGGTCAGGCGGTGGAAGGTTCGCTACCGGTGTCGTCGGTGACCGGTCAGGGCCTGACGGCTTTGCTGGCGCGCGTCGA
>DATENV010000133.1:0-3130 GCA_035274805.1 Sphingomicrobium sp.
CGCATGCCCCTGATTTCCTTGCCGCTTCGGGCTGGGCGGGCGCCGAGATCCTGCCGCTCGCCGGCGACGCGTCGTTTCGCCGCTACTTCCGCGTAATCCACGGGGATCGCACTGCCGTCCTGATGGACGCCCCGCCGCCGCACGAGGATCCGCGTCCCTTCGTGGCCGTTGCCGAATGGCTGGCCGCGGTCGGGCTGAGCGCGCCCGAGATCCTCGCCCGCGACCTCGACAAGGGGATGCTGCTGCTCGGCGATTTCGGCGACTGGCGCTTGCGCGAGTTCCTCGACGATGACCCGGCGCGCGAGCTGGAGTTGTACGAAGTCGCGACCGACGTCCTCGTTCATCTCCATCGGCATTCGCCCATGCCGGGCCTCAAGCCGCACGGCCTCGCCGAATGGCTGGAGGAGCTCGCGCTGTTCACCGACTGGTATTGCCCAGCGGTCGGCGCCGATGTCGACGTGGCCGCCTACCGCGCGGCGTGGACCGAAGTGCTTGGACCGGTTGCCGGTGACGGACTCGGTCCCGTGACCGTGCTTCGCGATTATCATGCCGAGAACATCATGCTGGTCGAAGGACGCGGCGGGGTCAGTCATTTCGGCCTGCTCGATTTCCAGGATGCGCTGGCCGGCCATCCCGCCTACGACCTGGCCTCGGTGCTCGAGGACGCGCGCCGCGACGTCTCGCCAGCGACCGAGCGGGCGATGATCGACCGTTACGTCGCGGCCACCGGCCACGGCGAGGCGTTCGAGCGCGCCTATTGGGCGCTCGCCGCGCAACGCAACACGCGCATTCTCGGCGTCTTCACCCGATTGTGGAAACGCGACAACAAGCCCGGATACCGCCGCTTCCAGCCGCGGATGTGGGGATTGCTCGAACGCGACCTCGCCCAGCCGCACCTGAAGCCGGTGCGCAACTGGTTCGACACGAACATCGCGCCCGGGCACCGGCGCGAGCCGTGGAAGCAGGCGGCGTGAGCCAGGCCAAGCGAGCGCTGCGTTTGCGAGCCGAAGTGCCGGCCGAAGTGCCGCACACGGCGATGATCATGGCCGCGGGTCTCGGCAAGCGGATGCGGCCGCTGACCGCGACCCGCCCCAAGCCGCTGATCGAAGTGAATGGCAAGTCATTGCTCGACCATGTGCTCGACCGGTTGCGGGTGGCGGGCGTCAGGAAGGTGGTGGTCAACGTCCATTACCTCGCCGACGCGCTCGAAGCGCATCTCGCCAGCCGCGAGCATGGCCTCGACGTCGTCATCTCCGATGAGCGCAAAGTGCTGATGGAAACCGGCGGCGGCCTGGTGAAGGCCGCGCCGATGATCGATTGCGATCCGTTCCTCGCGCTCAACAGCGACAACCTCTGGATCGACGGGCCCGCCGACACGATCAGGCTGCTCGCCTCGCAGTGGGACGGCGCGAAGATGGATGCGCTGCTGCTGTTGGTGCCACAGGCGCGCGCGCTGGGTCATCGCGGCATGGGTGACTTCCACATGGACCGCTCCGGCCGCATCCGCCGCCGCGCGCGGAGCCATGTTGCGCCATTCGTCTTCACCGGGATTCAGATCGTGTCGAAGCGGCTGCTGCGCGATCCTCCTGAAGGGCCCTTTTCGACCAACGTCCTGTGGGACCGGGCGATCGCCGAGGGCCGCGCGTTCGGTGCCGTGCACCAGGGTTTGTGGTTCGACGTCGGCACCCCGCAATCTATTCCGATGACGGAAGCGGCGCTCGAGAATGTCTGACCCGCAGCGGGTCGCCGTCTATACCATCCCATCGCACCGCTCGTTCGCCGACGCGCTCGCCGCCGGGCTGATCGCGCGCTTCGGCAAGGACCCGCTCGGGCTCGCCCGGGGACGCCTGCTGCTCCCGAACAACCGCGCGGTGCGCGCGATCACGGAGGCGTTCGTTCGCGCCAGTGGCAGCGGATTGCTGGTGCCGCGGCTGATCCCGGTCGGCGATCCCGAGCTTGACGAGCGGGCTGGCGCGGCGCTCGATCGGATCGACGATGGTGAGCCAGTACCGCCGGCGATCGATCCGACCGAGCGGCTGCTCAGCCTGGCCTCGATCGTGCGCGGCGAGGGCACCGCCGAAAGCCTGCGGCTGGCAGCGGACCTGGCGCGAACGCTCGACGCGTTGCTCGTCGAGGAAGTCGATCCGCGCCGCCTGAAGGAGGCCGTCGCCGAGACCAGCGATCTTGCGCGTCACTGGGAGAAGTCGCTGGAGAAGCTGCAGCTGATCTACGAGAATTGGCCGCACCTGCTGGCCGAGCGCGGCGCGATCGACCTCGCCGAGCGGCGCAATATTCTGCTTCACCGCCTGGCCGACCGCTGGAAGGACGAACCGCCGCCGGGCTTCACGATCGCTGCCGGCATTACCACCGGAGCGCCCGCCGTCGCGGCGCTGGTGGCCCGCGTCGCGCGCATGGCCGAAGGCATGGTGGTGTTGCCCGGCCTGTGGCTCTCGAACGTCTTTCCGGACGACGAGTGGGATGCGCTTGGGCCGGACGAGAACGGCCGCGGGGAGGCGACCCACCCCCAATTCCAGTTCAAGCTCCTGCTCGATCGGCTGGGCGTTGCGCCGGAGGAGGTCCGACCCTGGCGCGCCTCGGGCGGGGCGGCATCGTCGCCCATGCGCGCCCGCGCCGTCGCCAATGCCATGGCGGCGTCGGACTTCTCGCACAAATGGGAGACGTTGCGGCCGGCCGAGCGGCGATTGAGCGGCATTCGCCTGGCCGAGCTCGCCGATTTCGCGGCGGAAGCGCAGGCGATCGCGCTCGCGTTGCGCGAGGCGCTCGAGACGCCGGCCAAAACCGCGGCATTGGTGACTCCAGATCGCCAGCTCGCCTCGCGCGTGTCCGCGCTGCTCGCCCGCTGGTGCATCGAGGCCGACGATAGCGCCGGCAAGCCGCTGTCGGCCACCCCTGCCGGAACCTTGATCCTCGGCATCGCGAGCGCGGCGGCGGAGGAGCTGGCGCCGGTTCCGCTGCTGGCGCTGCTTAAGCATCCGCTGGTCGGCGGCGATGGGGACGAGCGGGTCGCATGGCTCGACGCCGTCCGTGAGCTCGACCTGAAGCTGCGCGGGCCACGCCCACCCGCCGGCCTCGCCGGGCTGGATGCGCATTTCGGCGCCTTGCGCGAGTG
>DATENV010000134.1:0-2300 GCA_035274805.1 Sphingomicrobium sp.
CCTCTCGTCGGCGCTGGCGTGAACCGTCAGCCGAGTGCCGATTGGGTGCGCTCGCGCCAGCCAGGCATGGGCGAGCAAAGCGGGCTCGCTTCGGCGCCACAGATCGACCAGCCGCGCGAAGCTTCCCGCCAGCAACGGCGCGAACGCCTGGGGCACCAGCTGCCCGCTAAGCGATGCCCCCTGCCGGTCAGGCAGTTGCGGCGCGCTCGCGAGATTGACGCCGAAGCCGACCGCGACGCGGTCGCCGCTGCGCTCGAGCAGGATGCCCGCGAGCAAAGGCGCGAACGCCTGGGGCACCACCTGCCCGCCGAGCGACGCGCCTTGGCGGTCAGACAATGGCGGCGCGGTTGCGAGATTGACGCCAAAGCCGACCGCGACGCGGTCGCCGCTCCGCTCAAGCAGGATGCCGGCGAGCTTTTTGCCCAGCAGCATCAGGTCGTTGGGCCATTTCAGCATCAGCGGCTGCGTTGGCACTGCGGCATCGATCGCCTCGATGAGCGCCAGGCCGGCCGCTAGCGAAAGGATTTGCGCCGGCGGGTCGGTGGGGCGCAACTCGACCAACGTGCTGGCGTAGAAATTGCCCGGAGCGGGCGTCCATGTCCGTCCCTGGCGCCCCCGGCCCGCCTGCTGCGCAAGCGCGACGAGCCAATCGCCTTCGGCGGCGCCCGGATCGGCAATCAGGTCGGCGTTGGTCGAGCCGGTCCGCTCGACGATCCGGATGCGCGTCAGAACAGGCTTCCCGCGGCCCGGTCGCTCAGCGAACCCAGCGGGCCGATCAGCAAATAGCCGATTGGGGAAACGAAGAGCGCGGCCAACAGGATCAGCGCGCCCTGCAGCGGCTGCCGCGCCCGGGCGTAGGGTTCGGCGGGCTCGTCCATGTACATGACCTTCACGATCTTCAGATAATAATAAGCGCCGATCACCGCACCGAGGATGCCGGCGACGGCCAGCGCCACATAGCCGCTTGCGACCGCGGCCTGGAAGACGACCAGCTTGGGCCAGAAGCCGAAAAACGGCGGAATGCCCGCCAGGCTGAACATGAAGAAGGTGAGCGCCCATCCGAACGCCGGCCGCGTCTGAATGAGACCCGCGAGGCTTTCGATACTCTCTACTGGCCGTCCCTCTTGGTCGCGCATCCACAGCACGCACAGGAACGCACCCAGGGTCATGACGACATAGACAGCCATGTAGAACAGCACCGACGACGTCCCCTGCGGCCCCGCCGCGGCCAGGCCGACGAGAGCAAACCCGACATTGTTGATCGAGGAATATGCGAGCAGCCGCTTGATGTTGGTCTGGCCGTAAGCCGCGACCGCGCCGAGGAAGATCGAGGCGAGCGCGGCGAAGATGACGATCTGGCGCCAGGCGTCGGTGGCGGGGCCGAGGCCTTCGATGCACAGCCGAGTCGCGAGCAGCACGGCGGCCACCTTGGGCGCTGATGCGAAGAAGGCGGTGACGGGCGTCGGCGCGCCTTCGTACACGTCGGGCGTCCACATGTGGAACGGCACCGCGCTGACCTTGAAGGCGAGCCCCGCGAGCACGAACACGAGGCCGAACAGCAGGCCCAGCGACGGTGCGCCGCGACCGAACGCGGCCGCGAGGCCATTGAAGCTCATCGTCCCGGTGAATCCGTAGAGCAGCGAGATGCCGTAGAGCAGGATCCCGCTCGCCAGCGCGCCGAGCACGAAATATTTGAGACCTGCTTCGGCCGAACGCTCGTCGGTTCGCCGGTAGGCGGCAAGGACGTAGCTGGCGAGGCTGGTCAGCTCGAGACCGACGTAGAGCGCGATCAGGCTGGTCGCCGAGACCATCACGCTCATGCCCACGGCGCTGAACACGATCAGCACGGCAGATTCGGACGAATGCTCGCTGCCACGCTCGAACCAGCCGTGCGCGGCGATGATCGCGACCGCGGCGGCGGGGAACATGACGGCCTTGCCGAAGCTCGCGAACAAATCGGCGCTGACGAAGCCGTCGAACAGCGGTCCAGCATGCGAGGGGGAGCCGATCAGCGCCGCGGTGGCGCCGAGCAGCAAGGCGACGGCGAGCCAGCTGGTCAGCGACGAGCCCCGGCGGCCGGCGAACGCCGCGACCATCATCAGGATCGTGCCGCCGATCGACAGCATCAGCTCGGGCAGCAGTGGCGCGAACCGGCTCATCAGTGCGCCGCTCCATGATCCATGCGCGCAGCCCTCTTGCCGAGCGTGAGCGCGGAATCGCCGGCCGGCGTGACGCGCTCGAGCCGGGTCACGATGCGACCGACGTCGTTCCGCATCGGCCGCAGGAAGCTTTCCGGGTAA
>DATENV010000135.1:0-3769 GCA_035274805.1 Sphingomicrobium sp.
GGGGCCGCGCTGCCCGAGCGCCCGAAGAACACGAGGCTTCCCGCCGCGGCTGCGCCGGTGAGGCCAATGAATACACGCCGGTCGATCATGACCGTTCTTCACTCCTCAGGGGTTGAACGTCACATGAAGCTGGCGGAGCGGGAGGGATTCGAACCCTCGATACGGTTTTGCCGTATACTCACTTTCCAGGCGAGCGCCTTCGACCACTCGGCCACCGCTCCGGCCGCACCGCGACGGGTGCATCTTCATTAAAGAATCGCGCTGGAAGGCGGCCATGTAGGAAAGCGCGCGCAATCGGGCAACCTTGCAGCGTGGAGCGGCAAGCCCCTATGCGGCGCCGATGCGGCGTTTCGGACCTCCCCCTTCGGCCGATGAGATCGAGGCCATCGGCCGCGCTGCACTGGAGGCGCTGCCGCACCCGTTCGCGCAAAGCCTCGGCGATGTCGTGCTGCAGGTGGAGGAATTCGCCGACGACCCAACGCTCGATCATTTCGGCATCGAGGACCCGTTCGACCTCAGTGGCCTCTACGAAGGCGTGCCACTGACCGAGCGCAGCGTCGATCAGTCCGGCACGCTTCCCGAGCGTATCCGGCTATTCCGCCGTGCGATCCTCGACGAATGGGCGGGAAGCGAGGAATCGCTCGAACGGCTGGTCGTGCACGTTCTCATCCACGAAGTCGGCCACCATTTCGGCCTCAGCGATGCCGACATGCACGCGCTCGAGGAAGCCGTTTCGTGACGGCCCTGCTGAGCTTCAACGCCGTGACCTTGCGGCGCGGCGGCCGCGTCCTGTTCGAGGGCCTCGATCTCGCGCTGAATGCCGGCGAGCTGTTGCACGTGACCGGGCCAAACGGCAGCGGCAAGTCGAGCCTGATCCGACTTGCGGCCGGACTGCTGCGTGCGGAAAACGGCCGCGTCGAGCGTTCACCGCTCGCGCTCGCGGACGACGCACTCGCGCTCGACCGAGAGTTAAGCTTGTCGCGGGCGCTCAAATTTTGGGATGTGAACATCGACCTGGCGCTCGACGCGTTCGGGCTTGCTCACCTCCGACAAGTGCCGGTGCGATTGCTGTCGTCCGGACAAGCCAAGCGCGCGACGCTGGCGCGGGTCGCGGCGTCGGGCGCTGCGCTGTGGCTGCTCGACGAGCCGCTCAACGCCCTCGATGCCGACGGCGCGCAGCGGCTCGCGGATCTCATCGACCGGCATCTCGGTTCTGGCGGGGCGGTACTCGCCGCCTCGCACCAGGCCCTGGCCGGCGAGTCGCGCCGGCTCGAGCTAGGCCAAGGGTCGACGACGTGATCGGTGCGCTGATTGCGCGCGACATACGCCGCGGGTCGACCGGCCTGACCTGGCTGCCGGTCGCCTTCTTCCTGTTGGTCGTAGCGCTGATGCCCTTCGCGGTCGGGTCGGACGCGCGCCTCCTCGCCCGCATCGGTCCCGGTGTTCTGTGGATCGCCGCGCTGACCGCCGCGCTGCTTCCCGTCGAGCGGCTGGTCGAACCAGACCGGACCGACGGCGTGCTCGATCAGCTCGCGCTACACGGCGTTGCCTACGAAAGCATCGCAGCAGCCAAAATGATCGCGCATTGGCTGACGTTCGGACCGCTGCTGCTGGTCGCCGCCATTCCAGGCGCGGGGCTGCTGGCGATGGACAGCTCGACGTTGATCCGAACCGAAATTGCGCTGGCCATCGGAACGCCGGGCCTGGCGGCGCTGGCAGTGGCGATCGGCGCGGTCACCGCAGGCCTGCCGCGCGCCGGGTCGCTCGCCGCTTTGCTGCTGCTGCCGCTGGCGGTGCCATTGCTGATCTTCGGCGCAGCCAATGCCTTGCTGCTCGAAGCGGCAGTGTCGCTCCTGCTGATCGCCGGCGCGCCGTTCGTCGCCGGCGCCGCAATTCGCGCCGGCCGGACCTAGCCTTTCGACCAGCGCGCGAAGATCGCGGTCGGGAGCAGCAACCCGCGTGCTTCCTCGCGCACCGCCATCTCGCCCATTTCGATGGTCCCGCCGAGATCGCGAACTGTCTGTTTCACCAGCTCGCCGATCGCGAGCGCCGACATCCGGACCGCGTAAACCGTTAGCACCAGGAAGCGACTGTTCGCGTCGAGCAAACGACGGCAGTTCGCCAGCAGCGGCGCAAGATTCTCCTCGAGCCGCCAGACCTCGCCGGTCGGGCCACGGCCGAACTTCGGCGGATCGAGCAGGATGCCGTCGTAGCGTCGCTCGCGCCGCACCTCGCGCGCGGTGAACTTGCCCGCATCGTCGACGATCCAGCGGATCGGCTTGTCCGCCATGCCGGACAGCCGCGCATTCTCCTTGCCCTGCTCGACCGACTTTTTCGACGCATCGACGTGGACCAGGCGCGCGCCGACATCACTCAGCAGCAGGCTGCCCACGCCCGTGTAGCCGAACAGGTTGAGCACGTCGGCATCGGCCGCGCGCTCGCGCATCCAGTCCCACTGCGGCGCCATGTCGGGAAAAAAGCCGAGGTGCCGGAACGGCGTCAGCGAGGTGTGGAACTTCACGCCATCCCGCCTTAGGAACCACTCCTGCGGCACTGCCCGGTGCTGGACCCAGCGGCCTCCGCCTTCCTCATCCGATCCCGGCACGAAGGTCGCATCGGGGTCCCAGTCTTCGCGCGCAGGCGCCCACATCGCCTGCGGCTCCGGACGGACAACCTGATATGGTCCGTAACGTTCGAGCTTCCGGCCACTGCCGCAATCAATCAGGCCCCAGTCGGCCCAAGGCTCGGCAATGATCGTCTTGAGGTCGCTCACGCCGCGAGCGCGAGCTTCGCGCCGACCGAGGCCACGGCGACCGGGCCATCCAGGAGCGCCTGGCCGGCCGCGCGCGCGTCCGCCAGACTCACATCGCGGATCTGCCCGAGCAGCTCGTCGAGGCCCAAGATTCGCCCGAACACCTCGATCGATCGCGCCATGTGGTCGGCGCGGCTCTGGGCCGTTTCGAGGCCCATCAACAGCCCCGCTTCCATTTGCGCGCGTGCTCGCCCGAGCTCGGCTGCGGTCAAGCCCTCCGCCGTTGCGGCGACGACTTCGCGCGCCAGCCGCACCGACTCGGCTGCCTGGCGACGCTCGGCGGCGCAACCAATTCCGACCAGCCCGGTGTCGGCAAATGACTGGTTCCAGGCGTAGATCGAATAAGCCAGGCCACGCTCCTCGCGCAGTTCCTGGAACAGGCGCGACGAGGTTCCGCCGCCGAGCGCCTGGACGAACAGGCCCAGCGCGGGATTGCCGGGGTCGGCGGCGCCGAGGCCGCGGAAGGCCAGGCACCAATGGGCCTGCTCGAAGCTGCGCCGGTCGTTGCGGACACCGCCTGTGAAGGTCGCGGGCGGGATAGCCGGCGCATCGTTCGCCGGCATGTCGCCGAACAGCCGCTCGGCGAGCGCAAGCACTTCGAGCGGATCCACCTTCCCGCTTGCAGCCAGCACCAACCGCGAAGGCACGAACTGCTGGCCGATCCAGTCGAAGCAATCCTGCCGGGTCACGCTGCAGACACTGGCCTCGCTGCCCAGCACCGGCCGGCCGATCACCTGCCCTTCGAAGCACGCCTCCAACAAATGATCGTGGACGAGGTCCTCGGGCGAATCGATGCTTTCGCCGAGCTCGGACAGGATGACCTGCTTCTCGCGCTCGAGATGCTCCGCATCGAAGTGCGGCGCCCGCACCAGGTCGGCGATCAGCTCCACGACGAGCGGAAGGTCGCGGGCGAGTGCCCGGCCGTGGAACACGGTCTGGTCGCGCGCGGTCCAGGCG
>DATENV010000136.1:0-4568 GCA_035274805.1 Sphingomicrobium sp.
CAGGGCGCGCTTCATCGCCGCGCGCTGCCGGTCCATGCACCGTGCCTGCCACTGGCAGTTGACCCCGATGTTGAGCGCGACCGGATCGTAGAGCATCGGCCGCCGGGCCACGGCCGCCGATGACGGCAGCATTGTCAGGGCCGCCGAGGCCCCCAAAATCCACTTCATCGCCGTGCAAACGATACAGCGGCGTTATGGTGCCGCAAGCATTGTAGCGGGACGGACTTCGTTGAGGCCGCTCACAAGTCGCCGAGCAGTTCCTCGAGCACCTCGGCCGCGTCGCGCAGCGGCCTGGCGGCTTCGCTCCATTCCGGCGGCAGCGGGCTTTTCTGCCGAGCTTTTTGCGCTGGCTCGGGCCGCCGGAACTCGGCCGGCAACACCGGCGCGCGGGTGCGATCGACCGCCAGCGCGGCGGTCATGAAGCTGCGCCAGATGTCGGCCGGAACGGTGCCGCCGCTGATCTTCCCCAGCGACTTGTTGTCGTCACGTCCGACCCAGACGCCAACGACGAGATTGCCGGCAAAGCCGATGAACACCGCGTCGCGATTCTCCTGTGTGGTGCCGGTCTTGCCGAAGGTGGGCACCGCGAGCGCGGCGCGGCGGCCGGTCCCGTTGTTCGCGGCGGCATAAAGCAGGTCGAGCATCGGCGCCCAGTCGCGGCGGCGATCGAGCGCGCCGGCGGAGCGGAACAATGCTTTCAGGCCCTCGGCGGGCTGCTCCTGCGGCAGGCCGCGCGCCGCAACCGGATAGCGACCGCTGGCGACCGCGGCATAGGCCGAGGTGAGCTCGAGCAGGCTGATGCCCGCCGTCCCGAGGGCCAGGCTCGGCTTGTCGGGCAACGGCGTGGTGATGCCGAGGTCGCGCGCGACGCGAATGACGTTGGCGCGGCCGACTTCCTCGGACAGGCGGACCGTCGCGGCGTTGCTCGACCGCGCGAAGGCTTCGCGAAGCGTCATCCGGCCGCGATAGACGTGGTCGCTGTTCACCGGGGTCCAGCCGTCGATCGTGATCGGCTTGTCGTCGATCAGGCTGTCGGGCGTCCAACCGGCACGAAGCGCGGCCAAGTAGACGAATAATTTGAATGCCGACCCCGGCTGGCGGCGCGCCTGGGTGACCCGGTTGAACGGCGATTGCGAATAGTTTTTCCCGCCCATCATCGCGACCACGCGCCCGTCGGGGCGCATCGCGACCAGCCCCGCCTGCGCGCCTCCCAGGTGCGCCCGACCGATCGCGCGGATCGCGAGGCGCTGCAGGTCGCGGTCGAGCGTGGTCCGGACCTTCACCTCGCCGAAATCGGATTCGAATGCCTGCGCGGCCGACGGTGCGACCCAGTCGGCGAAATAGGTGCCGGCGGGGAGCTTGGCTTCCTGCGCGACCGGCCGCGCCGGCGCTGTCGATCGTGCGCGCGACCCGTTGATCGCGCCGGTGTCGGCCATTGCGCCAAGCACCAGCCGGCTGCGCTTTTGCGCCGCGGCGAGATGCCGGGTCGGCGCCAGCCGCGAGGGGGCCTGCACCATGCCGGCAAGCATCGCCGATTGAGCGAGTGTCAGGCGCTCGGGGTCGCGATGGAAATAATGGTGCGCGGCGGCGCGCAGCCCATAGACGCCATCGCCGAAATAGACGCTCGACAGATAGCGCGACAGAATCTCCTGCTTGGTCAGCCACGCCTCGAGCCAGAAGGAGATAATCACCTCCTGCGCCTTGCGCTTGATGGTGCGGTCGCCGGAAAGGAAGCTGGTCTTCGCGAGCTGCTGGGTGATCGTGCTGCCGCCCTGGCGGACCCCGCCGCCGCGCAGGTTCGCCAGCACCGCGCGGCCAATCCCGCGCGGGTCGATCCCCCAGTGCCGATAGAAGCGCCGGTCCTCAATCGCGACGAACGCGGCCGGAGTCAGCGGGTTGAGCCGGTCGGCCTCGACCGGCGCCTCCTTGATCGCGCCGCGCAGCGCGATCGGATGTCCGTCGTCGCTGAGCAGCAGCAGAGCCGGGTCGGCGAGCGGCTCGAGCGCGCGCGACAAAGGGGCGGTGATGACCAGCCACAGCAGCGTTGCCGCGACCACGGCCGCGATCGAGTAGAGCACGAACGGCCAGCGGCGTCGTCGCGGCTGTATTTCCTGCGGCTCGGCTGCGGCCGGCGCCGACGGGTTCGGCGCGAGTGGGTCGGGCAGCTCCTCGACCGGCACGCCGTCGCGAGTCCAGATTGCGTCCCTCTCGGCCAACCTCATCACACCGGACTCACTTCAACTGCTTTACTTCAGTAATACAGCGCGAGCGATATATCCAGATGGTTGCTGAACGGGCCATTGCGGGTAAACGGCCGATCATGCGGCATCTGCTCGCACTGCTGTTGATCCCTGGCCTGGCGCTGGTCCCGGCGGGCTGCCGGCCCCAGCCGCAGGGCGCCATCAAGGCGGTGGTGATTGGTGAAGGCGAGCCGAAGGTCCGCGATCCCGCGCTCGGCCCGTTGAAGCCTCAGAACGCCGTGCTTCTGCAAAATGTCGCGCAGGGGCTGGTCCGCTTTGACGCCGGGGGCAATATCGTGGCTGGCCTCGCCGAGCGCTGGAACGTCAGCGACGATGGCCTCAGCTACATCTTCCGGCTCGCGGGCGCTGAGTGGCCGGACGGGAAGAAGATCACCGCCGAACAGGTCGCGCGCATCCTGAAACGGCAATTGGCGAGCCGTAGCCGCAACGAGCTCAAGGACGCGCTCGGCGCCGTCCAGGACATCGTCGCGATGACCGACCGCGTGATCGAGATCCAGCTGGTCGCGCCGCGCCCCAACCTGCTGTCGTTGCTCGCGCAACCCGAATTGGCGGTCCTGCGCGGCAGCAGCGGGAGCGGCCCTTTCACCGCGCAACCTGCCGATACTGCCGGCGAACTGCGCCTGACGCGGGAGCTTCCCCGCGGCGACGATGACGAGGCGAGCCTGCGCGAGGAGGTGCTGCTGGCAACCAGCCATGGCGGCGACGCCGTCCGGGCGTTTGCCAATGGCAAGGCCGACCTCGTGCTTGGCGGCACCTTCGCCGATCTTGCGGTTGCGCAGCGCACCAAGCTACCGCGCGCGGCGCTGCGCTTCGATCCCGCGTCAGGGCTGTTCGGGCTCGTCCCGGCGCGGATCGGCGGCGCGCTCGACAAGCCCGAAGTGCGCCGCTTGCTCGCGCAAATTCTCGATCGCGGCAATTTTGTGGGCGCACTCGGCGTTCCCGGGCTCGCCGCGCGGGCGACGCTGCTGGAGCCAGGCCTGACCGATACGCCGGCGCCGGTTGCGCCGACTTGGTCCTCGACGCCGCTCGCCCAACGCCTGCCGGCCTTGCGCGCCGATTCCGAGCGGTTGTTGGGCAAGGACAAGCCGGTCATTCGTGTCGCCTTGCCCGACGGGCCGGGCGGCGACCTCTTGTTGCGCGAGCTGGCGCGGGACTGGGGCATGATCGGGCTGACCGTCGAGCGGGCCGCCGGCAAGAACGCGGATTTCATCCTGGTCGACGAAGTCGCGCCCTCGACTTCGGCGGCATGGTTCGTCCGGCGCTTCCGCTGCGGTGCGGTCGCGATCTGCGACCCGCAGGCCGACGAGCTGATGGACGCCGCCCGGCAAACCCCGATCCCGGCCCAGCGCTACGCCCTGTTAAGCCAGGCCGCGGCGCGGATCGACGACGTGCAGCTGTTCATTCCGATCACCGCGCCGGTGCGCTGGTCGCTCGTTTCCAGCCGGATCCAGGGCTTCGCCGGGAACCGTTACGCCAGTCACACGCTCACCGGCCTGGAGCAGCAGGCGAACAGGAACTGAGATGGTTGCGAAGGACGAGCGCCTGCCCTTCCCCCGCCTCGGGACGGACCCGCAGTCCGTGCGCCAGCGCGTCGAGGCGATGGAAAAACTGCTCGAACGGATGATCGTGATCCCTGGAATCAATCGTCCCGTCGGCCTCGACGTGATCCTCGACCTCGTCCCGGTAGTCGGCGACATCGCCGCGGCCGCATTAGGCAGCTACATCGTCTGGGAAGCTCGGAACATCGGCATGCCCAAGTGGCAGATCGCCCGGATGGCGGGCAATGTCGGCATCGACTGGCTGCTGGGCCTGATCCCATGGGTCGGCGCGATCCCCGATTTCTTCTTCCGCTCCAACACGCGCAACCTGCGATTGATCAAGCGGCATCTCGACAAGCATCACGCCGGCACCGCGATGATCGATGGCGAGGTCATCCGCCGCGGCTAGCGGTGCGGAATCCATTCATGCTCGCCCTCGATATTGTCGGCGACCGGCCGGCCGTTGCGGTCGGTGCCGGGCCGATAGCGGAAACGCTGAACGATGAGCCGGCAGGTCAGCGCATCGAGCTCGGGGACCCCGCTCGAGCTCGTCACCGAGCAGCGGCTGACGAGCCCCGTCGGCTCGACCCGGAACAGGATGCCGACGACGCCGCCGATACCGCGATCGCGCAGGCGCCGCGGATAATCGCGCGGCGTAATCTCGCCGGCGATCTGCACCAGATCGGTGCCGCCGCCCTCCCCGGCGCCATAACCGCTACCGCCGGGACCGCCCCCGGCGCCGCTGCCGAGGGCCGGTCCCGCGCCGATA
>DATENV010000137.1:0-4711 GCA_035274805.1 Sphingomicrobium sp.
GCGCTGCCCTCGCTCGACGAGCTGCGTGCGACCATCGTGGGCCTCATTCAGGCGCCCGCGACCAAGATCGCCCGCACGATCAACGAGCCAGGCGCCCAGCTGGCACGGGTCTTCGGCGCTTATGCGGCGCAGGCCGCTTAAGCGACACGCATTTTATCAACGCACGACAATCGGGGCCCAGAATCAACGCCCCACCAGGGAGTATCAAATGGCTGACATCACCAAGCTGGTCGACCAGCTTTCCGAACTGACCGTCCTCGAGGCCGCGGATCTTGCCAAGGCGCTCGAAGAGAAGTGGGGCGTTTCGGCCGCAGCCGCGGTCGCGGTTGCCGGTCCTGCCGCGGGCGGCGCCGGCGCGGCTGCTCCGGCTGCCGAAGAGAAGACCGAGTTCGACGTCATACTCACCGGCGACGGCGGCAAGAAGATCAACGTGATCAAGGAAGTCCGCGCGATCACCGGGCTTGGCCTCGGCGAGGCGAAGGCGCTGGTCGAAGGCGCTCCGAAGGCCGTCAAGGAAGGCGTGAACAAGGACGAAGCCGAGAAGATCAAAAAGCAGATCGAGGATGCCGGCGGCACCGTCGAGCTCAAGTAAGCTTCTGAACTGTTTTGCGGATGTCTTGAAGCGTCCGTGAATGGGAAGGGCGGCTCCGCGAGGAGTCGCCCTTTTTCATTGCCCGAAGATCGCCAGATTGAGCTTTTCGCTCGGGCCGAACCAGATCACGTGCCGCGTATGGTCGGCGAGGTCGTCGCCGGTGTTGGCATGCGCGAAGATCGTCAGGTCGCCGCGGTTCAGCACCAGCCATTGGGCAACCTCGCCAAACTGCGCAGCCGACACCGTCAGCTGGCAGCTGCCGCGGGGGTGCGGACCGACCGGCCGCACATGGTAATGGCCCTCCGGAACGCCGAACTTGTCGCGCGCCGCGGCCCCGAGCGCCTTCGCCTGATCGACTTGGTCGGGGTCGAAATAGATGTGGGCATGGAAATCGCGGATCATTCTGCCTCGGTTGCTGCGGCTCAGGCGAACGTGTCGAGAAACGCATCAATCGCGGTGACGGCCTCAGGCTCGTTGAGCTCGGGTGCGTGGCCAACGCCATCGACGACCGCGAACTTCGCATCCGGAGCGACTTCGTTCATTTTCCGGGCGGTTTCAGCCGTCAGCAGGTCGCTCTTGGCGCCTCGCACCACCAACAGCGGCTTGCTCGCCAATACCGCGAACAACGGCCACAGATCGACATTGGGAGTCGGCCCAGTCGTCCGGAACGGCTCGGCGATCGCCATGTCATAATCGAACCGGATTTCGCCATCGACCTCGCGGCAGTTGCGCTTGGCCATCTTCACCCAATCCTCGTGGGTGTAGCGATCGAATGCGGCGCCATAATTGGACGCGATCACGTCCGCGGCCTCATCCCAGCTGGCAAAGCGCGGGTCCTTGCCGACGTAGGACAGGATACGGTCGATCCCGCCCGGGTCCACGTCCGGCCCGATATCGTTGAGGATCGTGCCCGCAATCCGCTGCGGCGCCATGGCCGCGATGGTCATGGTCACCAGCCCCCCAAGTGACGTACCGACAAAGATCGCTCGATCGATGCCGAGCTGGTCGAGCAGCTCGATCACGTCGCCAGCGTAGGTCAGCGGGTTGTAGCGCATCGGCAGCGGGTCGTAGTCGCTGTCGGCGCGGCCTCGGAATTCGAGCGCGAGAATCCTGAAGGCCGGCGAATAGCGCTCGGCGAAATCGGCGAAGTCCCGCGAATTGCGGGTGAGGCCATGGAGGCAGAGGATCGGCGGCCTGTCGCTCGGCCCCGGGTAGTCGCGGTAATGAAGCTTCAGCCCGTCGCGGACGACGAGGTGGCAATCATCATATCCCGCATTCGCGATCGGCCCTTCGGCGTTCATGCGCCAATCCCCTGGCGCCAGACGCGGCTCATCGCATCAGCGACCCGGCGGCTGTCGGCGTCATCCCACACGGCAAAGCGCAACCCGAGGAAAACATTCGCGCCCATCATGCCCCAGGCGAGCACGTCCAAATCCTGGTCGCTGAAGCTCGCGCCGATCTCGCCCTTGTCCCGGGCCGCGGCGAGACGCGCGGCAATGCGCACCGCAGTCGTTTCGTAATGCTCGCGATAGGCGGCGGGCTCGACGAACTCGGACTCGTCGATGATCCGGTAGATGTCGCGGTGATCGCGGACGAAGCGAAGAAAGGCCTCGAGCGCACGGCGCTCCCCGTCGAGCCCGTCTTTCGCGCCGGTGAGGGCCGGCCCGACACTATCCCGGACCTGGGCCGACATGTCGCGGACGAGCGCCTGGAACAGCGCCTCCTTGGAATCGAAGTAAGTGTAAAAGGTGCCGAGCGCGACGCCGGCGCGCTGCGTAATTCCAACGATCGAGCTGTCGGAGAAGCCGCGCTCGCCGAACTCATCGCGCGCCGCGTCGAGGATCTTGCGCAGCGTCCGTTCGCCGCGCGGCGTGCGCGGCGCCTTGGCGGCTCCGGTCGCGCCGAGCAACGCGCTTTCCTCCACCTTGGCCCCCATTCGGCTCCCCTAATGCCGCCGACCGCATTCGCAAGTTGAAACACGGTTCAACTTTCAGTATGACATGATTGTGACTTCGGGCGCAACCGTGCCCGCAGGGGGAGAAAATCGAATGCGCGTCATTTCTGCACGCGCCGCTTTGTTCGGCACGGTTGCCGCCGCGGCGCTCTTCACGACTCCGGCCAGGGCCCAGGAAAATCCGAACACCGCGCCGGAAGTTCCAAATAACGTGGAGACGCAGGATACCGCGGCGACCGGGAGCGACCAGCAAATCGTCGTGACCGCGCGGCGCCGCAACGAGCTGTTGCTCAACGTGCCGGTCGCCGTCACCGCTTACTCAGGCGAGCAGCTCAACCGCCAGGGCGCCCTCGACATCACCGATGTCGCCGACACCACGCCTAACGTCACGCTCGAGGTCAGCCGCGGCACCAACAGCACGCTGACGCCTTTCATCCGCGGCATCGGGCAACAGGACCCGGTCGCCGGCTTCGAGCAAGGCGTCGGCCTCTATCTCGACGACGTCTACTTTAACCGCCCGCAGGCCGCCGTCCTAAACATCTATGACGTCGAGCGGATCGAAGTGCTGCGCGGGCCGCAGGGCACGCTCTACGGGCGCAACACGATCGGCGGGGCGATCAAATATGTCACGCGCCGCATTCGAACTGACGGACCGCACCTCAGCATCCGCACCAATCTCGGCACGCATCACCAGGCCGACCTGATCGTCTCGGCATCGACGCCGCTGACCAAGGGAGTCCTCGTCAGCGCGGCGGCCGCTCGCCTCAGCCATCATGGGTTCGGCAAGAACCTGACCAACGGTCTGCGCAACTACGACAAGGACGTAATCGCGACCCGCGGGACCATCGAGTTCATCCCCACCGACACCATTTTCATTCGGCTCGCGGCGGACAAGACGTGGGACGACAGCAACCCGCGCGGCGGACATCGCCTGTTCCCGAACCTCTGCACGACGACTGGCACTTTTGGGTGCGCGGGAAGCTTTCCGGTTTTGAGTAACGTCTTCGACACGCGGGGCGGCCTCAATGATCCTGAGCAGAAAGTTCGCGCCTGGGGTGGTTCGCTGTGGGGCGAGGCCGAGGTCCTCGATTGGCTCAAGTTCCGCAACATCACGGCGTATCGCAAGGACGTCAGCTACTCGCCAATCGACTTCGACGCCTTGCCGTTCGCCGACGTCGACGTTCCGGCAATCTATCGCAACCGGCAGTTCAGCCAGGAGCTGCAGCTGGTTGCCGACAAGGGGCCGCTGCAGGGCGTCGCTGGCTTCTATTATCTGAACGCGCGTGCCCGGAACATCTTCGACGTGCGGCTGTACACGACCCTGCCCGCGGCCTTGCCCGGCTTCACCCAGGGGACGACCGGCGACATCCGGACCAAGACTTGGGCGATCTTCGGCGACCTGACCTACGATTTCTCGCCGCAGTGGGCAGTCTCGGTCGGCGGCCGCTACACCAACGACAAGCGCGAGGCGATCATCACCAAGAAGAACTTCCTCGCCGGCGGCCAGCCGGGGCTCGGCGGTTCGTTCGGATTCGGCAACGGCCTGCCCGCCGGCACGTTGTCGAATTTCACTGGCAGCCGCACCGACAAGGCGTTCACGCCGCGGGCCTCGGTCAACTTCAAGCCGACCCCGAACCACAACATCTATCTCAGCTATTCCAAGGGCTTCAAAGGCGGCGGATTCGATCCGCGCGGCAACACCACCAACGCGCCTGGCAATACGCCGACGACCCCGCCGACCGCCGCGCAGATCTTCGATTTCATGGCGTTCGACCCCGAAAAGGTCGACAGCTATGAACTCGGCTGGAAGGCCGCGCTGTTCGGTCGGCGGCTCCAGCTCGCCACGGCGATCTTCGACGCCGAATATAAGGACGTGCAGGTGCCCGGATCGGCCCCATGCACGACCGTCGTGGGCGGCGTGCCGACCACGGGTTTCTGCGGCATCACGACCAACGCCGGCAAGGCCCGCATCCGCGGCGTCGAGGTTGAGGCCAATGCGCGCCTCGCCAACGATCTCGCGGCAGCCGGTGACCGGCTTAGCGTCGCCGGCACGCTGGGCTACCTCGACGGCAAGTATCGCAAGTTCATCACGAACATCGCCGGTCAAGGGCCGGTCGACGTCGCGAATGTCCGCAAAATCCAGAACACGCCCAAGTGGACGCTGA
>DATENV010000138.1:0-9928 GCA_035274805.1 Sphingomicrobium sp.
CCGGCGATTACGGCCGCGCCCATGAGTCCGAGCAATTCTTCGCCGCCAGCGGCGTCGGCCGCGGTGAGCGCGGATTTGGCGATTATGACCGCGAAGGCGGCCGCTCGCGGACTCCGTGGGGCCGCGACGAATATCGCCGCACCAGCCGGGCCGGGACCGCGGACTGGTCCGACCGGTCGCGGCACGAGCGCGACTTCGATCCGCATTATCGCAGCTGGCGCGAGCGCCAGATGAGCGAGCTCGATCGCGATTACGACGAGTACCGCCAGGAAAACCGGTCGCGCTTCGAGAGCGACTTCGGCAGCTGGCGCGAGCGCCGGCAGCAGAAGCGCGGCCTGCTCGGCCAGGTTCGCAAGCATATGGAAGTCGTCGGCAATGACGACCAGCACGTCGGCACGGTCGACAAAATCGCCGGCGACCGGCTGATTCTCACCAAGTCGGATCCGGAAAGCGGCGGCGTTCACCACTCGCTCAGTTGCGCGGAGATCGAACGGGTCGAAGGCGACCGGGTAGTGCTCGATTGTTCGGCCGACCAGGCGCGCGGTCGCTGGCGCGACGAGAGCCGCAGCCGCGCGCTGTTCGAGCGTGACGACCAGGGCGAGATGGGCCCGCGCATGCTGGATCGCAGCTTCGAGGGCACCTACCGCTAGAGCGGTGGCAAGCTGAGCCTCCGGCCAGCGGAGGCTGACACGAGACCCGGCGGCGTTCCCCTACCGCCGGGTCTTTCGTATCTTCCCCTCCCTAGCAGGGACGGGCTAGGGGTGGATGAACGGTGAGAGCTCGCTGTGCTCACACCCACCCCCGACCCCTCCCTTCCAGGGAGGGGAGAAAGGCAAACGATGGCCCGCGCCTGGCACCTCAAAAGCCGCCCGAGCGGTATGCCGACCCACGACAATTTCGAGTTCAAGGAGCTTTCGCTTCCCGAGGTCGGCGACGGCCAGCTGCGCATCCGCAACCGCTGGCTGTCGGTTGATCCCTACATGCGCGGCCGGATGAACGACGTGAAAAGCTATGTGCCGCCGTTCCAGCTCGGCGAGCCGATGGAGGGCGGCGCGGTCGGCGAGGTCGTCGAAAGCAAGGCCGACGGCTTCGCCCCGGGCGATCTCGTGCTCCACATGGGCGGCTGGCGCGACGAAGCAGTAGTGTCGGCTCGGGCGGCCAACAAGCTGCCCGACCTCGGCGCCGAGCCGCAGCAGTTCCTCGGCATTCTCGGGACGACCGGCGCAACCGCTTATTTCGGCTTGCTCGACGTTGCCGAAGCGAAGCAGGGCGACGTCGTGTTCGTTTCCGCCGCCGCCGGCGCCGTGGGCTCCGCCGTCGTGCAGATCGCCAAGGCCAAGGGGATGACGGTCGTTGGCTCCGCCGGTGGGCCGGACAAGTGCGAATTCGTCAGTTCGCTCGGCGCCGATCAGGTCGTCGATTATCGCGCAGGGCCGATCCTCAAGGGCCTCGCCGCCGCCGCCCCGGACGGCATCGACGTCTATTTCGACAATGTCGGCGGCGACCATCTCGATGCAGCGCTCGCGCTCGCTCGAAACAACGCCCGCTTCGCGATCTGCGGCATGATCGATGCGTACAACAAGGGCGAGCCGACCAGCCTGCGGTTCATCATGCGGGTCATCGCTGCGCGGATCCGTATGCGCGGCTTCATCGTGTTCGACTTCCAGCCGCGGATGGGTGAGTTCTACCGCGACATGGGCCAATGGCTGGCGAGCGGGGCAGTCAAGTCGCGCGAGACAGTCGTCGAAGGGGTCGACAACATGCCCGACGCCTTCCTCGGCCTGTTCAAGGGCGAGAACACGGGGAAGATGCTGGTCCGCCTCTAGCTGTTGAACTTGCAGGCGGCGGGGTTGCCTGATCGCAGCCCCGTCTGCAGCGCATTCATTCGCTGTGCGGACGTGCCGTGGGTGAAGCTTTCCGGTACCGCCACGCCTTGAGTCTGCCGCTGCAGCGTGTCGTCACCAATCGCCTCGGCCGCCCGCATGCCTTCCTCCATGTCTCCGGCTTCAAGGATTGAGCCCTGTGCGTCCCGCGCATTTGCTGCCCACACCCCGGCATAACAGTCGGCCTGGAGTTCGACCTTGACCTGAACTGCATTGCCATCCGCTTCACCGGAGCGCGCCTGGAGGTTACGGGCCTGATCGAGTGTACCTTGGAGGTCCTGGACGTGATGACCGACCTCGTGCGCAATCACGTAGGCCTGTGCAAAGTCACCCGGCGCGCCGAAGCGCTGGGAAAGCTCGGTGAAGAACGTCGGGTCGAGGTAAATCTTCTTGTCGGTCGGGCAATAGAACGGGCCCATCGCAGCCTGCGCCGCGCCGCAACCTGACTGGGTCCCGCGCGTGTAGGCGACCATGCCGGTTGGCGTGTAACGTTCGCCGTTCTTAGCGAAAATCTGGGTCCAAACCTGCTCGGTGTAGCCGAGCACCGTCCTCAAAAATTGCTGCGTTTTGGGATCGAGGGTCGACTGCCCACTCGGCGCCGTCGTCGTCGGGCCTGACGGCAGCAACCCGCCGCCACCGCCGCCGCCCATCTGGGTCAGCACGCAATAGCCGAGCAGAAGAATGACGACCCCGATGACGCCGAAGCGGCTCGCAACGAGTGGTAGTAGGCAGCCAAGCGCGTTGCCGCCTCCCCCGCCAAAGCCGAAGCCACCCCCGCTTTGGCCTGTACGATCTTCGAAATTGTCGCTTTCGGGTCCGCCACCAAGCCGCATCGCGCTCTCCTGTTCCACGGCCGTAATGCTTGGGCCGCGCGGCGGTTGCATTTGCTCGCGCGCACCGCGAGGAGCGCGAGCAAGGAGACTCGTTCAATGCTGCTTGAAGGCAAGGTGGCACTCGTCACCGGTTCCACGTCGGGCATCGGCCTGGCGATCGCCAAGGCGCTTCGCACCGAAGGCGCCAGGCTGATGATCAACGGCTTCGGCGACCCGGCCGAGATCGAGCGCGAGTGCGCCGAGCTCGGCGCGGTCCACGACGGGGCCGACATGTCGAGGCCAGCCGAGATCGAGCGGATGATGAAGCGCTGCGTCGACGAGCTTGGCGGGCCGGACATCCTAGTCAACAACGCCGGCATCCAGCACGTTTCCGCGGTCGAGGAATTTCCGTCCGAGAAATGGGACGCGATCATTGCGATCAACCTGTCGTCGGCCTTCCACACGACGCGGCTCGCGATCCCGGCGATGAGGCAGAAGCAGTGGGGACGCATCATCAATACGGCGAGCGCCCACAGCCTCGTCGCTTCCCCCAACAAGAGCGCGTACGTCGCCGCCAAGCACGGCATCGTAGGCTTCACCAAGACCGTCGCGCTGGAAACCGCACGTGACGGGATTACAGTCAATTGCATCTCGCCAGGCTATGTCTGGACGACCCTTGTCGAGAAGCAGATTCCTGACACGATGAAGGCCCGGGGCCTGACCCGTGAGCAAGTGATGAACGATGTGCTGCTTGCCGCGCAGCCGACCAAGCGCTTCGTTACCCCGGAAGAAGTCGCGGCGCTGGCGGTCTTCCTGTGCCGCGACGAAGCAGGTTCGATCACCGGCGCGAACCTCAGCATGGACGGTGGTTGGACCGCCGCCTAAGCTCGCCCCCGAATGCGCCTGGCCCTCCTCCTCACTCTCGCCGTCGCTTGCTCCGGCTGCGAGGTCATCGAGCAGCCCTCGGGCCTGATTCCGCGCTGGACGACGGCCTACCGGCAAGTAATCAGCGAGGACGACCGCGTGCGGCTTCGCGACTGGCGCAAGACGTTCACCGATGCGCTCGCCAGTGCACGCGCGGGCGGTCATAGCGCGGAAGTCGCGCACGAAGGCGTCCTGCTCGATCCGGACGCGGCGCTTCCGAATCCGGCAATCCCTAACGGCATGTACAGCTGCCGCGTAATCAAGCTCGGTGCGAAGCAGCCCGGCAATCTCGCCTTTGTCTCCTATCCGCCCTTCACCTGCCGGGTCCGCGCCGACCGCGGCCTGCAGCGGCTGACCAAGCTCACCGGATCGCAACGCTACGTCGGCCTGATCTTTCCCGGAGACGCCATTCGCGCGGTATTCCTCGGCACGCTGGTTCTCGGTGACGAGAGCCGGGCGATGCAATACCGTCAGGACGAAGCCCGCGACGTCGCCGGCTATGTCGAGCGTATCGGCGACCGGCGCTGGCGCCTGATTATGCCGCAGCCCCGTTTCGAATCCCGGCTCGACGTCATGGAGCTGGTTCCGCAAGGAGCATCCTCATGAAGAACCTGCTATGGCTGGCCGCCGCCGCCATGACCGCCTCGACCCCCGCAAGCGCGGCCGCGCTTACCGATGCGATCCGCGCCGACATGCCGATGCTGATGACGCTCTATCGCGACCTTCACGCCAATCCCGAGCTGTCGATGCAGGAGGTGCGCACACCCGCCAAGCTGGCGGCGGAGATGCGCAAGCTCGGTTTCCAGGTGACCGAGAAGGTCGGGCAGACAGGCGTGGTCGCAGTCATGAAAAACGGTCGGGGTCCCGTGCTGCTGATCCGCGCGGACATGGACGCGCTGCCGGTCAAGGAGCAGACCGGGCTGCCGTTCGCATCGAAGGTCATGGGCAAGCTTCCGGACGGTACAAACACGCCGGTGATGCACGCCTGCGGCCACGACACGCACGTCACGACCTGGCTTGCGACCGCGCGGCGGCTCGCGGCGATGAAAGACCAGTGGTCCGGCACGCTGGTGATGATTCTTCAGCCGGGCGAAGAATTAGTGACCGGCGCCAAGGCCATGCTCGAAGACGGCCTGTTCACGCGCTTTCCCAAGCCCGATTACCTGCTGGCGTTTCACGATTCAGCCTCGCTCCCCGCGGGAGTGATCGGAATGACTCCCGGTTACGTGCTCGCCAATGTCGACACCGTCAAAATCTCGGTCAAAGGTGTCGGCGGGCACGGCGCCTATCCCTACACCACCAAGGATCCGATCGTCCTCGCCTCGCGCATCGTCACCGCGCTCCAGACCTTGGTCAGTCGCGAGAACGACCCGCAGCAGCCGGCGGTCGTCACGGTCGGCACGTTCCACGCCGGGACCAAGGACAACATCATCCCCGACGAGGCGAAGCTGGGCCTCACGGTGCGCAGCTACACGGCCGAGACGCGCAAGATCCTGCTCGACGGGATTCGCCGCATCGCGCGCGGCGAGGCCATCGCCGCCGGTTTACCGGACGACAAGCTGCCCGTCGTCGAGATTGAGCAGCCATCCGCGGACGCGACGTTCAACACTTCGCCGTTCACCGAGCGTTTGACAGAGCTGTTCGGCTCGCATTTCGGTGCCGAGCGAGTGGTTCAGGCCAAGCCCGTGATGGCGGCCGAGGATTTCGGCCGGTTCTGGCTCGCCGATAAGTCGAAGCAAAGCACGATTTTCTGGGTCGGAGGCGTGCCCAAGCCGAAGTGGGACGCGGCCGGTGGTGACGCCTCGAAGCTGCCGTCGCTGCATAGTCCCTTTTGGGCGCCCGAGGCCGAGACGGTGATCTCGACCGCCACCGAAGCGATGACGGTCGCGACGCTCGATATCTTGAAGAAGGGCTAGCTTCTCGCTCCTCCAGAGCGCGCGTTCATCACTTCTTTGTAAAATTTAGCGACACCTCGCTCCATGTCGGCCCAGTTGACACCGAGGAGCGCATGGACGCGCTGATCTCCTTCTGGAGCCATGCGCTTGGCGCGGCCTGCTTCGCCGCGCTGACGATCTGGCGCCTGGGTGAGGCCGGACGCCAGCCGGCGTACCGCCTGATCGCCGGCTCGTTTGCGCTCACCGCGTGCTGGGCGTGGCTCGCCGCCGTCCTGCCAGGCGGTGTCGTGACAGCGTTTGCGGAAAGCGCGCGCAACCTGCTCTGGATCAGCCTGCTCTACAGTCTGTCGACCGCGGGCGAAGACCGCCAGCACGGGCTCAAGCTGGTCTATGCTGCGGTCGCGGCGGTGATTGGTTTGCAGCTGATGGGCGATACGCTGCAGCTGCTCAGCCCGAGCGCGGCGATCGCGCAGACCGGCATCGTGCTTCGGATCACGACTGCGGCAGGCGCGCTCGTGCTGGTCCACAACATCTACGGCCAGGCGGCGCCCGCGAGCCGGTCCCACATCCGCTTTGCGATGCTCGGGCTCGCGCTGATTTGGACGTACGATCTGAACTTCTACACCGTGACCTATCTGGGCTCGGCGAGCGCAGCGGGTCTTGCCCAGTGGCGCGGCCTTGCCGTCGCGCTCGCCGCGCCCTTGTTCGCATTGTCGATGCGCAAGGAAGCGAGCTGGCGCGTGCGACTCTCGCGCGCGGCCACGTTCCAGTCGCTCTCCTTGTTGGCGATTTGTGCGTATTTCGCCTTGATGGCGATTCTGGCGACCGCGCTCCGCGGCACCGGAGTCGACTGGTCGTCAGCGCTGATGGTCGCCGTACTGGCGGCAATGACGGTCGGCGCGATGGTGCTGATCCCGAGCGCGCGGGCGCGTGCCTGGCTCAAGGTCAAGCTCGCCAAACATCTGTTCGAGCATCGCTACGACTATCGCATCGAATGGCTCCGGTTCACCGAGACGCTCGGCCGCGACGGATTCGACGCCCCGCCACTCACGGAGCGTATCGTCAAGGCATTCGCGGACATCGTCGATGCGCCTGGCGGGTTGCTGCTGGTCGGCGACGGTGGCCGCGGCCTTGCCGTCGCGGACGCGAGCAGTTGGCCGGGCGCCGCCGTCGGGCCCGACGCGTTCGATGACTCGGCCGACTTTTGGACCGCGCTGGAAGCCAGCGGCCGCGTGATCGAGTTCGAGGCACTCCGGGCAGGCTGGGCGAGCCCGCAGGAAAAGGCGCTGCCCGTCCCGAAATGGCTGATCGATGAAGCCGCCGCCTGGGCCGCCATCCCCCTGCTCCATCACCGCCGGCTCATCGGCATCGTCGTTCTCGCGGTACCGGACTATCGTCGCCAGCTCGATTGGGAAGATTTCGATTTGCTGCGGACCGCGGGCAACCAGGCCGCAAGCTCGCTCGCCGAGGCGCTCGGGCAGGAAGCGCTCAGCCACGCCCAGCGCTTCGAGGAGTTCAACCGCCGCTTCGCCTTCATCCTCCACGACATCAAGAATCTGGTCAGCCAGCTCTCGCTGCTGGCCCGCAACTCCGAGCGGCACGCCGATAATCCGGAGTTCCGCACCGACATGGTCGCGACGCTCCGGTCTTCGGTCGGCAAGATGAACGAACTACTGGCGCGCCTCGCTCCGCATTCTGCGGCCCGTGTGCAGCGCGTCGAGCCGCAGTCGCTGCGGCCGATCCTGACCGCCGCGATCGCCGCCAAGCGCCGCGACCGCGAGGTCACGCTTCTCGGTGATGCGAACGTCGAGGCCCTGGTTGACGGCGTGGCACTCGAGCAGGCGGTTGGTCACCTTCTGCAGAACGCGCTCGATGCCAGCAGCGGCGAGGCGGTGAAGGTGAAAGTGCACGCCGAGCATGCCGGCGTTTCGATCGCGATCGCCGACAAGGGTGTCGGGATGGACGGAGATTTCGTCCGCAATCGCCTGTTCGAGCCGTTCGCTTCGACCAAGCCGGGCGGTTTCGGCATCGGCGCCTTCGAAGCCAAGTCGCTGATCGTCGCCATGGGCGGGCGCCTCAGCGTCGACAGCCGGCCCGGCCGCGGCACGACCTTCACCATCCTTCTGCCGGCCGCCGAAGCGGCCGCTCAACCGATCAGGAAACGCGCATGACCAGTCCCGCCGAACCCAAGGTGCTCCTGATTGTCGAAGACGACGAGGGCCTGCAGCGCCAACTCAAATGGGCCTACGACGGCTACCAGGTGGTATGTGCCGGCGACCGCGCCAGCGCGATCGAAGCACTTCGACTGCACGAGCCGGCGGTGGTCACGCTCGATCTCGGCCTGCCGCCCGACCCGGACGGCACCGACGAAGGCTTCGCGACCTTGGCCGAGATTCTGCGCCTCAAGCCGGATACGAAAGTGGTCGTTGCGACCGGGCACGGCGCTCGCGAGAGTGCGACCCGGGCGGTCGCGATGGGCGCCTACGATTTCTACAAGAAACCGGTCGACATCGATGAGCTCGGTTTCATTGTCGAACGGGCTTTCCACCTGCACGAGATCGAGGAGGAGAACCGCCGGCTCGAAACGGGCGCGGCGACCGTGCTTGGCTCGATCATCACCGCGGCGCCCGAAATGTTGAAGGTCGCGAAGACCATCGAGCGCGTCGCTTCCGCCGACGTTTCGGTCATGCTGCTGGGCGCCAGCGGCACGGGCAAGGAGCTGCTTGCCCGCGCCGTGCACGAGAAGAGCGCCCGGAAGGGCGAATTCATCGCGATCAACTGCGCGGCCATCCCCGAAAATCTGCTCGAGGCGGAGCTGTTCGGCTATGAGCGCGGCGCCTTCACCGGCGCGGTCAAGTCGAACGTCGGCAAGATCGAGCTCGCGCAGGGCGGCACCCTGTTCCTCGACGAAGTCGGCGACATCCCGCTGCCGCTGCAGGTCAAGCTGCTGCGCTTCCTTCAGGAACGGGTGATCGAGCGGATCGGCGGCCGCCAGCCGATCGCGGTCGACACGCGCATCGTCTGCGCGACCCACCAAAACCTCGAGGCGATGATTGCCGACGGTCGCTTTCGCGAGGACCTCTATTATCGGCTTGCCGAAATCATCGTGAAGATCCCGTCGCTGGCGGAACGCGCGGGCGACGCGGTCCTGCTCGCGCGCCATTTCGTCAATCGCTTCGGCCGCGAGCTCAATCCCGGCGTTCAGTCGCTCAGCCCCGACGCCATCGATGCGATCGATGCTCATGGGTGGCCGGGCAACGTCCGCGAGCTGGAAAACCGCCTCAAGCGCGCGGTCATCATGGCCGACGGCAAAAGCGTCACGGCCGGCGATCTCGATCTCCAGGCGGGCGTGGTGCCGAGCGACGACGTGCTGCCGATCAATTTGCGTGCCGCTCGAGAAATCGCCGACCGCAAGGCGATCCGCCAGGCGATGAGCCGCACCGACAACAATATTTCGGGCGCCGCCAAGCTGCTCGGGATCAGCCGCCCGACGCTCTACGACCTGCTCAAGCAATATCGTCTGCAGGCGTAAGGCTAATTTCGACAAAGGAGCTTGCTAGCGCATCCGCCGGCCCTATCGTTCCGCGCCGCAATCTGGAGCGAGGAGGGCGAAATGGACCGGCGCGAATTCATCATAACTGGCGGCGCAACGATCAGCGCATCGCTGCTGGCGACCTTGCCTGCACGCGCACTTGCTCAGGCTACGGGCGCTGGCGGCGACGCCGCGCTCAACGCACTCTTCGAGCGCATCTTTCAGGAGCAGGTCCGCACCAATCCAACCTTCGCGACTTTCCTTGGCCTGGACAAAGGCGAGCTCGCGCCGCTGCGCTCCCAGCTCGACATCCGGCCGACGGTTCAGGCGCGCGCCGAAGAACTGGCTCGGACGCGCAAGTTCATCTCGTGGCTGGAGGCAATTCCCGAAACAGGGCTTTCCGATAACGGCAAGCTCAATCGCGAAGTCGTCATTTGGGACCTCAAGACCGGCATCATCGGTCCCGAGCGATACGATATTGCCGATCCCCAGCAGCCGTACGTGATTACGCAGCAGAACGGCGCCTATTTCGGCCGTCCCGATTTTCTGCACAGCGCGCACCCGATCGACAACGCGAGCGACGCGGAGGCCTATCTCTCCCGCCTCGCGCAGTTCGCGACCGAGCTCGACAATGATACCGCCGAGCTGAGGCGCCAAGCGGCGCGCGGCTTCAACGCGCCGGGTTGGTCGCTTGATCTGGCGCTCAAGCAGATGGGCGAATTGCGGTCTCCGGCGCCGGAGCAAAATTCAATGGCGGACTCCATTGCGAGCCGAGCGGCGGCGAAATCGATTGCCGGCGATTGGCGCGGCCGAGCGGCCAAGATCATCGCCGGTCAGGTGTATCCGGCGCTCGACCGCCAAATGGCTGCCGTCCGTGCGCTT
>DATENV010000139.1:0-7487 GCA_035274805.1 Sphingomicrobium sp.
ACCCGGGGGCGGCCCGCGCGGTCGGCACAGCCTGCAATCACAACCCGATCCCGGTCATCGTCCCGTGCCACCGAGTCGTCGGCGCCGGCGGCAAGATGGTCGGTTTCGGCGGCGGCCTCGACCGCAAGCGCAAGCTGCTGGCGGCTGAAGGCCACGCACCGGCCGCCCCGGAGCTGCCGCTGTAGCTTAGCCTCTTGTCGCTCCGCTTCGCTTCGGCTCAATGTCCGGGCCGAAGGGAGGGGCAATGGCCGACGGTGAAGTCACGCCGGATGTTGAGCGGCCGCTACTCGAGCGGATCGTCAATTTCCCGCTGGTGACTATGGCGATCGCCGTTGCGATCTATCTACTTGCCGGCACCCTGGCGATGATCGTCGGCAGGTTCGTCGAGATCGGCCAGCCCGCCGACACTGTTGCCGACGCCGCGATCGCCATTATTCTTCTGCTCGCGACCTACAAGATTGCGATCGCTGGCTTGGGCCAGCGCCCACGCGACGAGCTCAGAGCGCGGGGATTGCTGCCGGAACTCGGCAAGGGCATCGCCGCCGGCGCGCTGCTGTTCAGCGCCGTCGTCGGGATCGCCGCCCTGCTCGGCGTCTATCACGTCACCGGACGAGGCTCGACACACGAGCTACTGATCCCGCTCGTCAGCAGTGCGATCCTGCCTGCTTTCGCCGAAGAGCTGCTCTTCCGCGGCATTGTGTTTCGCTGGATCGAGGAATTGGCCGGCAGCTGGGGCGCATTGGTGATCAGCTCCGCTTTGTTCGGCCTCGGCCATCTTCTCAACCCGGGGGCCACGTTGTTTTCCTCGTTCGCGATCGCGGTGGAAGCGGGCCTGCTGCTCGGCGGCACGTATATGCTGACGCGAAGCCTGTGGATGCCGATCGGCCTGCACGCCGCGTGGAATTTCACGCAGGGCGTGATCTTCGGCGTACCGGTGTCCGGTGGCGCGACGAGCGGCCTTTTGCGATCCGCGCTGTCCGGGCCGGAACTCCTTTCCGGCGGTAGGTTCGGGTTGGAAGGCTCGGTCATCGCGCTGGTGATTTGTACGGCTGCCGGAGGCTGGTTCGTCCGGCTCGCCGTCAGGCGGGGCCAGCTGGTCCAGCCTTCGTGGGCGCGAAGCGGCTACAGGAAGCTATAGGGGTCAACGTCGACACTGACGCGCACCTTGGCGCTCCAGTCGATCTCGGCCAGCCAGTCGCGGATCACGTCCTGGACGTCGAGGCTGCGACGGGCGTGGACCAGCAGGCGCTGGCGGTGCCGGCCGCGCAGCATCGCCAGCGGCGCTGGCGCCGGGCCGAACACCGCCATGCCTTCGACCACGGGCGCGGCGTGGCCGATGCGCCGGGCGACGGCTTCGGCTTCCGACGCTTCCTCGGCGGAGACGACAATCGCGGCGAGCCGGCCGAATGGCGGCATCGCCGCCTCGCGCCGGGAGTCGGTCTCGGCCGCGTAGAAGCCGGCGACGTCGCCGGAGACCAGCGCGGCGATAACCGGCGCGTCGGGATCATGGGTCTGGACGAACACGCGGCCGGGCTTGTCGCCTCGCCCGGCGCGGCCCGCGACCTGCTGGATCTGCTGGAAGCTGCGCTCGGCGGCACGAAGATCGCCGCCGGCAAGCCCAAGGTCGGCATCGACCACCCCAACCAAGGTCAGGTTGGGGAAATGATAGCCCTTGGTGACTAGCTGGGTGCCGACGACGATGTCGATCTCGCCGCGCTCCATCGCCGCCACGAACTCGGCCGCGCGCTGCGGCGACCAGATGGTGTCGGAGGTGACGATCGCGGTGCGGGCCTCGGGGAAAAGCTCGGCGACTTCGTCGGCAATCCGTTCGACTCCCGGACCGCAGGCGACCAGGCTGTCCTCCTCGCCACACTCAGGGCACGCCTTGGGCGGCGGCATCACATGGCCGCAATGGTGGCAGGCCAAGCGGTGCATCAACCGGTGCTCGACCATCCAGGCGGTGCAGTTCGGGCATTGGAAACGGTGGCCGCAGTGCCGGCACAGCGTAAGCGGCGCGAAGCCGCGGCGGTTGAGGAACAACAGGGATTGCTCGCCGCGGCTGAGATTGGTTTCCATCTCCTGGACCAAGGCGGGTGCGAGCCACCGCCCGCGCGGCGGCGGATCCCGGGTCAGGTCGAGCGCGCGGATGTCGGGCAGCGACGCGCCGGCGAAGCGCTGGGGCAGGCTGACCTCGCGATAGCGCCCGAGCTCGACCATGTGCCGGCTTTCGATCGGCGGGGTCGCGGTCGAGAGGATCACCGGGATATCCTCGAACCTGGCGCGCATCACCGCGGTGTCGCGGGCGTGGTACTGGACGCCGTCCTCCTGCTTGAAGCTCGGCTCGTGCGCTTCGTCGACGACGATCAGGCCAAGGTTGGAGTAGGGGAGGAAGAGCGCGGAGCGCGCGCCGACCGTGACCGCCGCTTCGCCGCTGGCGATTCCGCGCCAGGCGCGGCGGCGCTCCGAGGACCGAAGGCCCGAATGCCACGCCACCGGCGGGCAGCCGAACCGCGCCTCGAAGCGCTTGAGGAAGGGCTCCGTTAGCGCGATTTCCGGCAGGAGCACGAGCGCTTGCCTGCCCTGGCGAAGGCATTCGGCGATCGCCTCGAAATAGACTTCGGTCTTGCCCGAGCCGGTCACTCCGTCGAGCAGGACGGGGTCGAAGCCCCGCGTGATGGCCGACGCAAGACTTGCGGCCGCGTCGCGCTGGTCATCGTTCAGGTGGGGGGTTGCGTGACCGGGGTCGGGGCGGGCGAGCGGCCGGTCGGCGACGACCGCGACCGCTTCGAGCGCCCCGGCGTTGACCAGGCCGCGCAGCACGCCGTCGCTGACGCCGGCATGATCGGCGAGTTCGCGGATGGTGCCTTGCCGGCCTTCGAGCGCGGCGAGCGCCTGTTCGCGTTGGGGCGTGAGGCGGCCGGGGACCACCCCGGTCGGCCGGTATTCGGTGAGCTGGCGCGGTCCGTCGAGCGCCGCGGAGGATGGCAGCACCATTCGCAGCACCGATGCGAGCGGGCTCAAATAATAGTCGGCGGTCCACTCGCACAGCCGCCGGAGCGGCGCCGCGATAGGCGGCACGTCGAGCACGCCCGCGAGCGGCCGCAGCCGGCTGTCCGGCACTTCGTTGGTCGGCAGCCGGTCGGCTTCCCACGCAACGCCGAGCAGCTGGCGCGGCCCGAGAGGCGCGACGACGATCGCGCCCGGCGCGGCGTCGAGGCCGTCGGACACGCGATAGTCGAGCGGCCCGAGAGCGGCATTCAGGGTGACGACACGGGCGCGGGCGATGCTCATTCCTATTCGTCATTGCGAGGAGCGCAACGACGAAGCAATCCAGCGCTGTTAGTGGATTGCTTCGCTTCGCTCGCAATGACGGAAGGAGCAGGCGTGACCAAAGCGAAATATTACGAATATTACGACTTCGACCCTGATTCCCTACTTGCTCGAGCCCGACGTGACCCACTTCGAGGTCATCGCCACCGAGCGCTAGTGGAGGTCGCGGGCCACGCGGAAGCCGAGACCGCCCGTGGCAAAATCCGCCAGCTTGATCGGTGGGACCGGCGCGAAATTGCGGAAGGCCGGGCGGATCAGCTCCGGCGGGTCGCCCCAGTCGCCGCCTCGCGCCATGCGAAACCCACACGCCGGCATTCCGCTCAGCTCGGCGACGTCGCCGCTCATCACCAGAGGCTTGTCTGTGTTGGCCGCTGATCCGTCAGCGGGAGCGCCGTTATAATCGCCCGAGAGGCAGTCCTCGACGAATTGCAGGACGTTGCCAGTCATGTCGTAAAGTCCGAAGCGATTGGGGGGAAATGCGCCGACTGGCGACGTGTAGAGCCAGCGGTCGCGGCCGCGCACCATGCCTTTGCCGTACCCCTTCTCGGGTCCGTAGTTCGCGTTCGATCGGTCGGCCTTATTGCCCCAGGGGAAGATGGTCGATGCGCCGGCGCGGGCGGCATATTCCCATTCGGCCTCGCTCAGCAGTCGGTAGTGATGCCCGGTGCGACGCGACAACCACGCGGCATAGTCCTTCGCGTCTTGCCAAGTGACGCATACGACGGGGTGACGATCGGTCTGGACGAACCCCAGCGATTGCCAGCTGCCCTTCTTGTCGACGAACGGGCCGGGGCGCCCGGTGAACGCGCAGCCGGCGCGGACCGGCCGACGGGTTGCCCTGACAAATCGCTTCCACTCGCCGCGAGTGACGTCGAATTGGCCCACGGCAATGGCCCGCACGGTGACATGATGGATTGGCTGTTCCATCGGCGAGGTGCCGGCTTCGCTGGCCGGCGCGCCCATTGCAAATCGGCCCGCTGGAATGACGACCATCTCCGGACAATCGGCACAGTCGCGAAACACCGTTCCGGGTTTGCGCGAGGGCCCGGCGGACTGTGTGGGAGCGGCCGCGCCAAGTAGTGCAATCGCGATCAAGGAAACTGCATCGCCTGCTCGCATGGGCAGAGCTCCTGGTGGTTACTTCCCCCGCTTCTTGCGGTGGCTGTCGAGGTCCAGGACCGCCGATTCCTCGTCGGGCTGGAGCAGCCCGAGGCGGCGGGCGACTTCCTGATAGGCTTCCTCGACGCCGCCGAGGTCCTGGCGGAAGCGGTCCTTGTCGAGCTTCTTGTTGGTCTTGATGTCCCACAGCCGGCAGCCGTCGGGGCTGATCTCGTCGGCGAGGATCACCCGCGCATAATCGCCGTCCCACACGCGGCCGAACTCGAGCTTGAAGTCGATCAGGCGGATGCCGATCGCCGCGAACATGCCCGACAGGAAATCGTTCACGCGGATAGCCATGTCGGCGATGTCGTTCATCTCGTCCTGGGTCGCCCAGCCGAAACAGGCGATATGCTCGTCGGCGATCATCGGGTCGCCCAGCGCGTCGTCCTTGTAATAATATTCGATGATCGTGCGCGGCAGCTGGGTGCCTTCCTCGATTCCGAGGCGCTTCGACAGCGAGCCCGCGGCGACGTTGCGGACGACCACTTCGATCGGGATGATCTCGACCTGGCGGATCAGCTGCTCGCGCATGTTGACGCGCCGGATGAAGTGCGTCGGCACGCCGATCACCTGCAGCGCGGTGAAGATGTGCTCGGAGATGCGGTTGTTGATGACGCCCTTGCCGCTGATGGTGCCGCGCTTTTGCGCGTTGAACGCGGTCGCATCGTCCTTGAAATATTGGATGAGCGTGCCCGGCTCGGGACCCTCGTAGAGGATCTTGGCCTTGCCTTCGTAAATCTGGCGGCGGCGAGCCATGCGTTCGCGTCACTCCAATGAAAGTCGGAAGGAGCGCGCGCTATAGGCGAGCGGCAGGTCCACCGCAATTGAGGGTGCTAGCGCCACACTGCCTGGCGTGCTGGAAGTTTCCGGCTCACGATCAGGACTTTCCGCAGGCTCGTCGGCTGAAGGTATCTTTGCGCAAGCTTCTGGATGTCGGTCGCAGTGACGGACTCGATCGCAGACCTCGCATTGCGGATCCGATCGAGCTTTTCGGGTTCGCTTTGCGATTTGGCGAGCGCCGCGAGCCAATAGCCGTTGTCGTCCTGCTGACGTTCGGCCCTGGCGACCTCGGGATTGCGCGCGCGAGCGAGGAGATCGCCGGGAAGCGGCTCTGCCGAAAGCTTCTCGGCCGCCGCGTCAATCGCCTTGGCGACCTCTTCGGCCTTGTCCGGAGCAACGATGGCGCTCACCGAGAGATAGCCAAAACCGGGAAACGTGTCGGACATGACGCTTCGGACATTGACCGAATAAGTGTCGCCAAGCTTCTCGCGGATCGAGTCCATCAGGATCAAGCTCAGCACGGACCGCAGCACCGTCAGGCCGGCGACTTCGCTGAGCTTGGAATTGTCGTTCGTGGGCCAGGCGATTTCCACCAGCGCCTTATCAGGCGAGCCATTGTGAAACAGGACGAGGGGCGAGCGATCCGTGCGAAAGGCGACGCCGCTTTTAGTGGCTGGCTTCGTCACGTGCGACTGCCGCGCCGGCAGTGCTCCGAAGCTCGACGCCACCGCTTCGATCGCGGCGCGCTCGTCGATGTCGCCGACAATCGTGATTTCGATTGGAGCGGACTCAATCAACGGCCGAAGCAGAACGCGGGCCTCATCGAGGTTCCGCTTGGAGAGCTCGCTTTGTTCCGGAACGCCGAAGCGGCCATCGCCATTGGCGAGCAGGATCGGCAGCCGGGTTCGGGCAACGCTCTCCGGATCGGCATCGATTTGCTGCTCCATCATCGCCACGGTGGCAGCCCATTTGCTTTGCGCCTCGGGGCGGAAGCCTGGATCGAGCATGTAAGCGGCGCTTACCTTCATCTGTAGCGAAAGGTCGCCAGGGGTCGTCGTACCGCTCGATACGAACGCGTCATCGGCAACGATGCTGCCTAGTCTGATCGATTTTCCCGCGAAGATCTGTTGCAGATCCTCCAACGAATGCTTGCCAACCCCAGCCAGTGGGGACGTCAGGCTGAGCATGAAACCAAGCCCGGGCTTGTCCTTTGGCAAATCGAGCGTTCCCCCGCCGAGCCGGACAAGGAAACGGACCTTGCCCGTCTCAAATGGAGTCTTCTTGATCGTTAGCCCTACGTTATTGGCAAAACGGACCTGCCGGAGCCCGAGGTCGCGAACCTGCCTGTTGGAAACCACTCTCCCCCGGGTTCCAAAAGACTTATATGCAAAGGCTGCGGCGGCGGTGTCGGACGGTGCCGCAACCGGCGCTTTCCGACTCTCCGCAAGAGCTGTCAGAAGCTGATCCTTCGGGACCATTGTCTTCGTCGTCAGATGAATCAGCGGCGCGCTTCCTGTCCACAGCGCCCGGAATGCCGCGCTGACCTCGGCCGGTGCGAGGCCCCGCACGAATGCGTCGAAGGATTCCGCCCGGAATCGCGGCGTGGTCACGAATTGGTTGGTGTTGAAGGCATTGAGCACGGCCGCCGCAAGCGACTGGCTCGTGCGTGTCGCGGCCTGGTCGGCCGCATTATGCACAAGGCCCCTGGCTTGGGCGATCGCGGTCTGCACCTCGGTCGCGGTGAAGCCATGCTCACGCGCTCGTCGTACCTCCTGCTCGGCGACGGTGAGCGCATCCTTCCATGCGCCGTCCTTCGCGACCAGCTTGACCGATGTGATCCGTGCCGTGCCGCGTCGTTCCTGGACAAGGAGCGATCCGCCGAGCACCGACGAGCCTGGAACCGCGCTCAGCTTCTGCAGCCGCCGGTTGAAGGCCGCGACGGCGAGCGCTTCGATCGTCCGGCGTCGGCGATCGGCCAATGTGTCGGTGCTGTCGTTCCACGGCCGCAGGACGGTGTAATCGACCAATGTCGGCCGCGCCGGGTTGATCAGATCGTGAAATTGTTCGCCGCGTGACCAATTGACCCGGCCGCGCGGAAGCGGCCTGCCTGGGGCAGTCGTGTTATTCCAAGATTCGAACGCCTTGACGACCTTGGCTTCGACGAGAGCCGGATCCGCATCGCCGACAAAGACCAACGTCGCGTTCTCCGGCCGGTA
>DATENV010000140.1:0-4337 GCA_035274805.1 Sphingomicrobium sp.
TCGCCGAGGCGCAGGGCGAACCGCACGCGGTCGCGGACGCGATCCGCGATCAATACAGGCCGGCAGGGCAGGGCGACGACGTTCCGACCGCTCCAGTCAGTGTCGCGGTCGCGCTCGCCGACAAGCTGGACTCGATTTGCGCCTTTTTTGGGGTTGATCTTAAGCCCACCGGTTCGAAGGACCCGTTCGCGCTGCGCCGTGCCGCAATCGGCGCTATCGAGATTGTCGTGCGCAACGATCTTCGGCTCAATCTTACCGAAGCGCTGCGCGGCGGCCTGGCGAATTGCGCCGGTCAGTCCAGCGATTCCGCTGTCGCCCACCGCCTGGATCGGACTGCGATCGAACTTGTCGATTTTTTCGCGGACCGGCTGAAAGTCCAGCAACGCGAGGCGGGCGTCCGGCACGATCTGATCGACGCCGTATTCGCGCTCGGCGGCGAGGACGATTTGGTGCGCTTGCTGGCTCGGGTGAAGGCGCTGCAGGCATTCATCGAGACTCCCGACGGCGCCGACTTGCTGACCGCCTACAAGCGCGCGGCGAACATCCTCAAGAAGGAGAGTTGGACCAGGCCACAGGTGATGAGCTCGCCGGCCGAGCAAGGCATCCCCCAGACCGGCGAGGAAGACCCGCTGGTGCTGGTCGAGGAGCCAATCCTCAAGGATGCGGTCGCCGAGACGGCGTCTGGGCAAGCGGGCGCCGAGCTGCCCGAGGAGAAAGCGCTCATCGCCGCCCTCGACAAGGCCGAGCCCAAGGCGTCGGCCGCGGTCGAAGCCGAGGACTTCACCGGCGCGATGGCGGCGCTCGCGTCGCTGCGCAAGCCGATCGACGATTTCTTCGACCATGTGACGGTCAACGATGCCGACGCGGCCAAGCGCGAGCGGCGGCTCAATTTGCTGCTGCGCTTCCGCGACGCCGTGAACCGGGTTGCCGATTTCTCGCGGGTCGAGGGCTAATTACAGCGGCCGGTCGTCGGGCGGACTCTTGACGGCGGCGCCGCGCAGCGAATCCCGCTCGCGCCAGTCTCTTTCACGCGCTTCCCAGTCACGGACGCGCTCATCATGCGCTTTCTCGAGCTCGCGGCGGCGCGAAACCTCGGCGTCGTAGCGCGTCTTCCACTTGCGCCGTCCGCCGGCGGTCAGGAACACGCCGATCAATAGGCCCAGCAGGAAGACGAGTCCGGCAATCGCCCACAGGTTCGGGTCGGTCGTGATGTTCATCTCGCGTCCTCAACGAAAAAGGTTTCGCGGCGACTACGCCTGAGCGAGCCGCCGCGTTCCCTCGATTAGTTGCCGTGGAGGAAGCTGTCGTTGATCGAGCAGCTGGCCGGGCCGAGGATGACCACGAACAGCGTCGGCAGAATGAACAGGATCAGCGGCACGGTCATGATCGCCGGCAGGCGCGCCGCCTTCTCCTCCGCGCGCATCATGCGCTGGTTGCGGAATTCGGCCGACAGCACGCGCAGCGCGCTGGCGAGCGGCGTGCCGTATTTCTCGGTCTGGATCATGGTCGTGACGACGCCGCGGACGGCTTCGAGGTCGACGCGATCAGCCAGGTTCTCGAACGCCTGGCGGCGCTCGCTGAGGAACCCCAGCTCGATCGCGGTCAGGCCAAACTCGTCGCCGAGCTCGGGGTAGGCCTTGCCAAGCTCTTTCGCGACGCGATTGAAGGCGGCGTCGACGGTGAGGCCCGCCTCGGCGCAAATGACCAACAGGTCGAGCGCGTCCGGCAAGCCCTTGCGTACCGCATGGCTGCGCTTGGTGACCTTGTTCTTGAGCCAGATGTCCGGCGCCTTGTAGCTGCCGATCAGCAGCCCGGCGACGGTCGCGTAGCGGCGGAACCACGACCAATCGGGGAAGTAGTCCAGCGCATAGAGCGCGACGACGGCGGCAATGCCGATGATCACCGGCAGCACGAAGCGCGCGAAGATGATGAAGAAGGCGAGGTCCTTGGTGCGGATGCCGGCCTGCATCAAGCGCAACTGGGTCTTCTTGACCTGGTCGTCCTGCAGCATCTTGAACTGCGACAGGATCTGGCGGACGTTGTCCGCCGCCTGATTGCGGTTGGTCAGCTTCTTGCGCTTGTTGGTCGAGGCGACGATGCCGGCCTTGAGCTGCTCACGGCGCTCGTTGAGAGCCTTGACGCGACGGGCCATCGGATCCTTGACCGTCGTTGCCGCGTAAATCGCGAGCAATACCGCAAAGGTCGCGACGGCGCTGAGGATCGTGGCGATCCAGATAACGTCGAAACCGAGGATGGTTGGACCAGGAGGCGGGGCGATCTGCATGATTTATCTGCCTCCCTTAGATCTCGAAGTTGACCATTTTGGCCATGATCAGCGCGCCGATGCCCATCCAGATGATGCCGCCGATGCCAGCGACCATCAGGCGCTCGTCGGCGAAGAATCCGCCCATGTATTTGGGGTTGATCATCCACACGAGCGTGAACACGACGAAGGGCAATGACCCGACGATATAGGCCGACGCCTTAGATTCGGAGCTCATCGCGCGGATCTTGAGCTTCATCTGCGCGCGCTTGCGAAGCACGTCCGACAAGTTCGACAGCGTCTCGGCGAGGTTGCCGCCGGTTTCGCGTTGGATGGCGAGCGTGATCACGAAGAACTGGAACTCGGGCGTGCCGAGGCGGTCCGCAGTCTCCTGCAGCGCGGCCTCCATCGTCCGGCCGATTTTCATCTTGTCGGCGACCATCCGGAATTCGACGCCGACCGGCCCCTGGATTTCCCCGCCGACAATGCCGAGCGTCTCGGTGATCGGCAGACCCGAGCGAAGGCCGCGGACCATCAGTTCGATCGCATCCGGGAAGTTCGAGTTGAACTTGTTGAGGCGGCGCTTGATCATCCGGCCGATGAAGAAATGCGGGCCGCCAACGCCGAAGAAGACACCGAGCAGGGCGGAGAGCAGCACCGGCGCGCCGCGGCTCATCACGCCGATCGCGACGACCGCGGCAATGCCGAGGCAGACCATCGAATATTTGCCGAGGCTGATGTCCTTGCCGGTCTGCTCGAGCCGCTTGCGGAGCAAAGCCGGTTTCGGGATCAGGCTCGAAGCATAGCCCTCGAACTTGCTTGCCCGTTCGGCGAGGAGCTTGCGGATCTGCGCCTGGGCGTTGCCAGTGATGACGTCGCCGTGACGTTCCTTGATGAGCTCGATGCGCCGCTTGACGGCCTTCGAGGCCGACGGACCCTGGAACGCCATAAAGGCGAGGAACAGCGTACCGAAGCCGCCGATGATGATTAGCCACAAGAGCATATCAGCCTTCGCCTCTCACTTGCATTCACCCGGGCGTCAGCGCGGACGCCCGGCAGACGTCAATGCTTACGCAGCCTTGTCCTTCGGCTTGGCGAGCATCGACTTCAGGTTGTTGACCAGCGACTTGGAACCGCCGCTCGCACCTTCGGGCGCTGAGCCTTCCTCGGTCGCATGGTTGAGCACCATCCCCGACAGGGCGTTGAACGGCGCCCCGAGCTTGCCGCTGGCAACTTCCGCCATCGGCTTGCCGAGCTTGGCCGCCTGGGCGGCGACCTTGGCGTCGAACGGGAAGACGACGTCGACCGAACGCTCGATCGACTGCTCGAAGTCCTTGCGGCTGATCTCCAGCGCGCCGCCAGAGGGGACGCCGTTGGCGACCACCACGACCTTGGTCTGCGGAGCGTTCGACTTCAGCCAGGCGAGGATGCGGATCGTGTCGCGCGTTCCCGCCAGCGTCAGCTCGGCGACGACAACCGCGACATGCGCGTCGTGCACCAGGTGCGGATACTGGATCAGCATGTGCCGCGGCAGGTCGAGCACCGTCGACTCGAACGCGTTGCGCATCTCTTCCTGCAACTGGAAGAAAGCCGTGCCGTCCGTCACCAGCGGCTGGTGGATCGGCGCTTCGGCCGAGAGAACCGACAGCCGCTCGTTGGCGCGCACCATCGCGCGCTCGATGAACAGGCCGTCGATGCGGCTCGGATTCTCGATCGCGTCGGTCAGGCCGCGGCCGGGCTCGAGGTCGAGCGCCAGCGCGCCGGTGCCGAAATGCACGTCGAGGTCGAGCAGCGCCGTGCTGCGGCGCGACTTCTCGCCGAACAGCCAGGCGAGCGAAGTCGCGATCGTCGATGCACCGACGCCGCCGCGGACGCCGATCACCGCCGCCATCACGTGCGGCTTGTCGGCCTGCGCTTCGCCGCGCGGGCCCGACAGGATCATCTGGGCATGCGCGAACGTATCGCGCAGCTGATCGACCGTGAAGGGCTTCAGCAGATAATCGTGGATGCCGCTGGCAACGAGGTCGCGGTACAGGCGGACGTCATTGACGGTGCCCGACGCGATGACGATCGT
>DATENV010000141.1:0-4008 GCA_035274805.1 Sphingomicrobium sp.
CGACTTTGCCGATGTCCGCTCGGTGATGGGGGAGATGGGCAAAGCAATGATGGGAACGGGCGAAGCCGCCGGCGACAATCGCGCCATCGAGGCCGCCGAAAAGGCCATCTCCAACCCGTTGCTCGACGGCGTCAGCATGAAGGGCGCCAAGGGCGTCATCATCTCGATCACCGGCGGCGAGGACATGCGCCTGATGGAGGTCGACGAGGCCGCCAGCCACATCAAGGAACTGGTCGACCCCGACGCCAACATCATCTGGGGCTCGGCGTTCAACAACGACCTCGGCGGCAAGATCCGCGTGTCGGTGGTCGCGACCGGCATCGAGGCCGACGCCATGGTCGCGCCGCAGCCGGGCAAGGTGTTCAGCTTCCCGACGCGGACCGCGACCGCGCAGCCAGCGCCAACCGAGGCGTCCGAGCCTGTGGTCGAAGAATCAACCGCGGAGCTGACTGCCGAGGACGGCGACGACGAGCTGCTGCTCGGCGCGGACGACATTCTGACCAGCCCGGTCGGCACGCCGCCGATTGCGCCGCCGGCGGACGAGGACGACACCGAAGCCCCGGCCGCGACTGGCGGCGGCACCCTGTTCGAGCGCATGTCGAACATCGCCCGCGGCGCCCCCAAGGCCCAGCTCGACGAGGACGAGGCATCGGCTGAGCCCGGGTTCAAGCGCGAACCGATCGACATTCCGCGCTTCCTCAATCGCCAGAACAACCAATAGGCGATTGTCGAGTTTGAAGGGGGGCGGCCCGCCTGGGCTGCCCTTTTTCGTGCCTCCATCGTCAGAGGTGACCGCCCTGCCGAGGCTCGCGCACGGCTCACCGTAAACCCTCTAGGCAGAAAGGCTTCGGCAAGATTCCATGCCCCACCGGGGAGGGACGATGCGGGGATCAATGCAATTTCGGCTGGCTGGAGCGCTTGTGGCGTGCGCCTGCGCGCTCGCCTCGGTCCCCGTTGCCGCGCAGGGCAGCTATTCGCCCTACAACGAGAGCCCGGCGGCGGCGCTTGCGCGCTACGTCCGCACGCTCGCGTCCCACCCGAAGGAATTCGATTCCCTGATCGGCGCCGGGAAGGCCGCGCTCGAGCTTGGCGACGCCCAGGCCGCGGCCGGCTTCTTCGCCCGCGCCGACGAGGTGAACCCGCGCAGCCCCTTGCCGCAGGCGGGGATGGGGGCCGTGTCGGTGGCCAATGGCGAGCCGCAGGAGGCGCTGGCCTATTTCAAGCGCGCGCAGCAGCTCGGCCTGCCGGCCTCGGTGCTCGGCTGCGACCGCGGCCTCGCTTACGACCTGATGGGTCAGCAGGCGCAGGCGCAGGCGGATTACCGGGCCGCGCTCAGCGGCCGCGACGCCGACGAAGCGCGGCGGCGGCTGGCGCTAAGCCTGGCGATCAGCGGCGACCGCAACACGGCGCTTCAGACGCTTGCGCCGCTGTCGGCCAAGGGCGATCCGGGCGTCGCCCGGGTCCGCGCCTTCGTCCTTGCGCTGACCGGTGACCCCGGCGCGGCGATGAAGGCGATCAATGCCGTCATGCCTGGCGCCTCCTACCGCGTCGCGCCGTTCATCCAGCGCTTGCCGAGCCTTTCCGCCGGGCAGCGCGCCGCCGCGGTCAACCTCGGCATGTTCCCCGAGGACGGTATCGCTTACGCTTATGCCGCGCCGACGCGCTCGGCGCCCAGTGTCGCGGCCACGAGCAGCGACCGCCTGGCCGGGATCGACGCCATCCTGCGTGATGACTCGCCGGCGCCGCAGCCGGCTCAGCAGAGCTGGCAGCCGCCGCGGCCGGTCCAGGTATCCTATGCCCGCCCATCGGCTCGACCGTCGGTGCAACGTGCTGTCTCCGAACCGAAAATCTGGCTCCAGCTCGCGAGCGGCCAAAATGTCGACGACTTCCCGAGCCGGTTCGAGCGGCTGAAGTCGAAAAGCCCCGAGCTGTTCGATGGCATCAAGCCCTATGTCTCGCGAAGCGCCGACCGCGCCCGGCTGTTGGTCGGCCCGTTCCGCGGCTCGTCGGACGCGGAAATTTTCGCCGACGACCTGAAGACGCTCGGCATCGACGCGTTCAGATTTACCAATTCCCAAACCGACCGGATTGCGCCACTCGCGACGCAATGAGCCTTCCACCCGCGGTCGCCGCCAATCCTGCAAGATCGCGCGGCAGGCTGCATCCTGAAAGCAATTCCGGCCCGCGAGGGCCCCGCGATATCTTCCAGCGCGACCGCGACCGGCTGATCCACTCGGTTGCCTTCAGGCGCCTCCGCCACAAGACCCAGGTGTTCGTCGCGCCCGACGGCGACCATTATCGGGTCCGGCTGACGCACAGCCTCGAGGTCGCGCAGATCGGCCGCACGATGGCCCGCGCGCTCGGTCTGAACGAGGACCTGACCGAAGCCCTGTGCCTGGCGCACGACCTCGGCCACCCGCCGTTCGGCCACGCCGGCGAGGACGCGCTGGGCGCCGCGCTCGCCGATGTCGGCGGGTTCGACCACAATGCGCACACCGTCCGCATCGTAACGCGCCTGGAGACCCCGTACCCGGACTTCGACGGCCTCAACCTCAGCTGGGAAGCGATCGAGGGCCTCGCCAAGCACAACGGGCCGGTCGGCTCGCCGACCTGGGCAATGACCGAAGCCAATGACGAATGGGACCTCGAGCTTGTCAGCTGGCCAGGGCTGGAGGCGCAGGTCGCGGCCATCTCCGACGACATTGCCTACGACAACCACGACATCGACGACGGCCTTCGCGCCGGCCTGCTCGACCTCGACGAGCTGATCGCGCTGCCGCTGGTTGCGCGGCTGTGGGACGCGATCGATGATCGCCACCCGCGCCTGCCGGCCGAGAAGAAGCAGCGCGCGCTGGTCCGCGACATGATCGGATACATGGTCGGCGACGTTCTCGCCGAGACCGAGCGCCGCGTGGCGGAGGCTGGCGTGGAGACGATCGACGAGGTGCGGGCTGCCGGGCGAGCTCTGGCCGGCTTCTCGGACGAACTCGCCGCCGAGGAGCGCGAGCTGAAGCGTTTCCTCTACGCGCGGCTCTATGATCTTCCCGAGCTCCGGCCGGTGCGCATCGAAGCCGAGCGAGTGGTCGCCAATCTCGCCGCTGCCTATCGCGCCGATTCCGCGCTGCTGCCGGATTGGTGGCACCGCGGCGGCGACCCGGTCCAGCAGCTGCGGACCATTGGCGATTTCATCGCCGGCATGACCGACCGTTTCGCGATTGCCCGCCACGAGGAGTTGGTCGGCCCCGTCACCCTCCCGGCAAGCCGCTTCTAGGCTTTTGTTAACCAGCTGCGCCGAAGATTGGCGTGATGGGACTCGTGCGTCACTTCGGCTGGAGCGCCTTCAGCGCAGCGCTGCTGCTGTGCCCGGTCGCGACGCAGTCTGCGCAGGCGCCGGACGCGCTGGTCGTCACCCCATTGGCGGACCCCGACCCGAATTATATCCCGCCGGCCGAACCGAGATTCCGCGGCAAGCGGTCGCGCGCGGAGGAACCGCAGCCCGAGCTCGATGAAGCCATGCTCGCGTTCGGCCGCGCCATCGGCCAGGCCGCGCTTGCTCAGCGTCAGGTGATGCAGGCCCGGTGCAGTGCGGGCGCTCCATCCCACGCCAGCGACGTTGAGCGCCTCGCGTGGGAAGCCAGCTGCCGGTACAGCCGCCGCTAGCGCACGCCGTCCCGGAGGCGTGACGTCACTCGATCGCTGCGCTAGAGGCGCCGCTTCCCAGCACTGGTGGAAGCGACTTGAGCCTCTACGCCCAATATGCCGCGCTCCTTGACGGAGTGCTCGACGATCTCATTGCCGACGGCGTCCTGCCCGCCGAACTCGACCGAAAGAACGTGACGGTCGAGCCGCCGCGCGATCCCGCGCACGGCGACCTCGCGATGAACGCGGCGATGGTGCTGGCCAAAGCCGCCGGGACTAATCCGCGCGCGCTCGCGGAAACGATCAAGCCGAAGCTCGAGGCGCTGCCGCCGGTGACGTCGGCCGAAATCGCCGGGCCGGGCTTCATCA
>DATENV010000142.1:0-4727 GCA_035274805.1 Sphingomicrobium sp.
GGGATCAACGTCGAGCCTCGGGTCGGCAGTTTTTCGACCGTCAACAATGAGCCGAGCAGGCCGGCGCTGCTCCTGCTGCGGGCCGCGCGTTCACCGAACCTCGGCGGCCGGCGCGACTATCGCGGACTCGTCCGGTCGGTCGAGTTCGAGCCCACGGACAGCGGCCTTGCACTGCGGTTCAATGCTGCCGCGCCTTCGAAAGTCGCCGCCGAGTCCGGCGGCCCGAACCGCCTGCTGGTGACGGTCAGCAGGCTGACCGGCGCCGAGGCCGTGGGAAGCCGTCCCGTGGGTTCGGAGAACGATGCGTTGGCGACCGCGCACGTCGTGCCGCCTCGACTGGAACCCCTCCCCGGCGAAGATGAGTATGAGCTGGTCATGCTGAAATACGCTGATGTGTCGGAGGTCGTTGGCCTGCTCACTCAGGGTGTGAGCGTGAAGCCCAACAACATATTCATCCGCAGGGAACCGGGGTTCGGGTCAATGTCGGCGACCAGCGGGACGACATACGTCTCGCCAAACAGCCAAGGAACCGCGGAGGTGCAGCCGCTGGGCGAAACGGTCGACGCCGGAATGGCGATCGACCGCCGCTTGAATGCGATCTGGCTCAGGGGCTCGCCAGATCATATCGCTCGCATGAAAGCCATGATCGCGATGATCGACGTTCCTGTCGACAGCGTGATTCTGGAAACCCAGTTCGTGGAGCTTACCGAACAGGGCTCCAGGAACATTGGTATCGATTTCGCGAACGCGAGCGGCCAGCTTGCCGTAGGCACGATTAACCGAGGGAGCCTGGCTCCGTTCGGGGCCGACCTGAACAAGAATATCTACAGCGCCCAGATCCAGGTCGCGCTCTATGCTCAGGTGCAAAAGGGCAACGGGCGGATCGTGTCGACTCCGCGCATCGCTGCCCAAAGCGGCGACACGGCCAAGATTCTGACCGGCGATGCCCTTCCGATTCTCACGTCGATCGCCCTTTCAGGCGTCAACGCGGTGTCCCAGCAAGTTCAGTATGTGAACGTGGGCGTGACGCTGCAGGTAGCCCCGAGGGTGAGCCCCGACGGCTTCGTGACCTCCCATATTTACGCCGTTGTTTCGAGCGTGACCGGTTTCCAGCAAGGCTATCCAACCATCAGTCAGCGGGAGGCGGAGACCACCGCGTCGGTCCGCGACGGCGAAACGTTCGTCATCGGCGGCTTGACCATGGACAATGCATTGTCGTCGAAAACCAAGGTGCCGCTGTTCGGCGATTTGCCATTGCTGGGCCAGCTGTTTCGATACGACAAGCAGAGCAAAACCAAGACCGATCTCTACATTGTCATCACGCCGCACATCGTCCGCCACCGGCGCTTCGGCGACTTCGATGAACCCGCTCCGCCACCGCCTGCGGACGTGGGCCCGAACGCGCGGCCGGCGGTGCCTCCCGCGCCGCCGCCGACCAACCGCTGACCTCATTGTAAATAACTGATTAGCCGTCGCTTTTCAGGACAATTAATCTCAGATTCAGCTATTGACCTTTGGCCGCGTGCCGATACTCCTAGCTTGCATCACAACGGGTCTGGGGGCGTACCAACACCTTCGCAATCGTCGGATAAGAGCTGTGCCGGACTCCTGTCGGGCGCCCCGTGTGATGTTTTCGTCATGGAGGGAGTAGTCTGAGTATGAAGGGAATCACGAAGGGGGCACTCGCCCTCGGCGCGGCGTGGGCGGCCTTGTCGGCGCCGGCGTCTGCAAGGCATAGCTGGGGCAGCTATCACTGGGCACGAACCGCCAATCCGGTCACCGTGCAGCTTGGTGACAACGTAAGCAGCGTCTGGGACAGCTACCTGCGCGAAGCGCAGGCAGACTGGAACAAGTCCACGGTTATTGAGTCCGGGCTAGGTGCGGGAAGCACCAACGCAGCAACGTGCGACGGCGTGGCCGGCACGATTCAGGTTTGCAGCGGCGCCTACGGTTCGACCGGTTGGCTCGGGATCGCCAGCATCAACATCACCAACGGCAATCACATCACGTCCGGTTCCGTCCAGCTCAACGACACCTATTTCAACACGGCTCAGTATAACACGCCGGCGTGGCGCAGGATGGTGACGTGTCAGGAGGTCGGACACGCTTACGGTCTCGACCACCAGAACTCGGCATTCAACAATCCGAACGTCGGCAGTTGCATGGACTACACCAATGCGCCCGGCGGTGGCGGCAAGTACGGTCCCTCGAACGAGCACCCGAACGCGCACGATTACGATCAGCTGCTGACGATCTATTCCCACCTCGATTCGACGACTACCGTCGCGTTCAAGGGGAATGGCGCCGGCGCGTTCGGCCCTCCGGGCAAATCCGCCAAAGAGTGGGGTCGTCCGGTTCACTTCGACGAGGCTGGTCGGCCCGACGTTTTCGAGCGCGTCGACGGTCGTGGCCTCATGACGGTTACGCACGTCTTGTGGGCGCTTGAAACGCCGCGGATGCGCTAAACGCGGTATCGGAATGCAAACGGACGGGACGCGAGTCCGCCGCGCTCCCGTTCCGTTTGTTTGAGGCGCCGGCAGGGATCCGGTCCCGCCGCCGGAGCTTCCCGGACGATGGCCTGCAAAACGGGAAGCCATTATTCCGCAATCCGGGAATGTACGAAGCGGCCGAGCTTTGGGCTCCTCGGCCGCTCCGGCGAGGCGTGTTCGTGTCCGCTAAGAAGGACCGCCCCGCACGGCTTCAACGCCGCGCCGCGCCCGACGCTCCCGCGCGTCCCGCGACGGGACGATCATTGACACGGCCGCGGCAGAGGCAGACTTGCCGGAGCAGAGGGGGCGGACATGCTGGCAAGCCTCATTGTGATCATGGCGGTCGGAGCCTCGGACCCGTCGAGCATCGCGCCGCCCACCAAGCCGAAATTCATCTGCCGCGAGGACCAGAAGCACCTCGGCAGCCGCATCCATACGGGCCGCCGGTGCAAGAGTGCCGACGACTGGCAGCGCGAGGACGCAGCCCGCGACCAGATTCCCCCGACCCTGCGCGTGACCGAAGGCCAGGGCGACGGCCTCCCGAGGCGGCCCAGGCCGCAGTAAGCTACCCTTCGAGCGCGGCCATCAGGCTGGCGTTGCCGCCCGCCGCAGTGGTGTCGATGCAGGTCACCCGCTCGGTCGCGAAGCGCGCGACATAATGCGGGCCGCCGGCCTTCGGCCCGGTGCCGCTTAGCCCCTCGCCGCCAAACGGCTGGCTTTCGACCACCGCGCCGATCTGGTTGCGGTTGACGTAGAAGTTGCCGACGCGCGCATGCTCCTCGACATAATCGCGCACGGTGTCGATGCGGCTCTGGAGGCCGATGGTCAGCCCGTAACCGGTCGCGTTGATCGCATCGACCACCTCGCCAAGCTTGTCCCCCGCGAAGCGGACGACGTGGAGGATCGGGCCGAAATTCTCATGATTCAACTGGCTTAGAGCCGATATCTCATAGAATGCGGGAGTGACGAAACAGCCATGGGCGGCCGCTTTCGGTTGCTCCAGGACGCAAATCCGCTTGGCATTCTTGTCGAGCCATTCGAGGTGCTCGTCGAGCGCCTTCTTGGCGGCCTGATCGATCACCGGGCCAACGTCGGTGGCGAGATCGGCGGGGTCGCCCACCTTGAGCGCGCGCATCGCTCCCGCGATCATCGCAATCATCTGGTCGGCGACGTCCTCCTGGACGAACAGCGCTCGCAATGCCGAGCAGCGCTGGCCGGCGCTCTGGAACGCCGAGGAGATAACGTCGCGGGTGACCTGCTCGGGCAGCGCCGATGAATCGACGATCATCGCATTCTGGCCGCCCGTTTCGGCGATGAACGGGATGATCGGCCCGTCGCGCTCGGCCAGGGTGCGGTTGATCATGCGCGCCGTCTCGGTCGAGCCGGTGAAGACGACGCCCGCGAGCAGCGGGTGCCTCGTCAGCGTTCCGCCGACGACGCTGCCCGAGCCCGGCGCAAGCTGGACGATGTCCTGAGGGATGCCCGCCTGGTGCATCAGGTCGATCGCCAGCGCGCCGATCAGTGGCGTTTGCCCGGCCGGCTTGGCGATCACCGCATTTCCCGCGGCCAGCGGGGCCGATACCAGGCCGGTGAAGATCGCCAGCGGGAAATTCCACGGCGAAATGGCCGCGATGACCCCGCGGCCGTGGAGCCGAAGCTCGTTCTGCTCGCCGGTCGGCCCTGGCAGCGGCAGCGGCCGGGTGAACTGACGCCGCGCCTCCGAGGCGTAGAAGCGGAGGAAATCGACCGCTTCGCGCACTTCCAGGATCGCGTCGGGAAGCGTCTTGCCTGCTTCGCGGATGCACAAAGAATAGAGCTGCTCGCGATTATCCTCGTAGAGGTCGGCGGCGCGGTCGAGCAGCCGGGCCCGCGCCTCGCCGCCGAGCGCGTCCCACGATTGCTGTGCCGAGTGGGCGGCGCGCACCATGCGATCGACCTCCTCGGCGCTGGCCTCGAACACCGTGCCGACCTCGATGCGGCGATCCTGCGGCGACGTGATCGCCCGCGGCTTCCCCTTGCCCAGCGCCGGCTTGGCAGTCCAGCTGCGACCTTCGAGCGCCTTGAGCCGCGCGAGCACCGGTTCGCGCTCCAGCGGATCGGACAGGTCGAGCCCGGCGCTGTTGCGACGCGCCTTTCCGAACACGTCGCGCGGCAGGATGATCTTCGGGTTGCGCTTGGGCTCGAGCGTTTCGAGCTCGGCGACCGGATCGCGCACCAGCTCGTCGATCGACACCTGCT
>DATENV010000143.1:0-4377 GCA_035274805.1 Sphingomicrobium sp.
CACACACCGGCGCCCTGTAACGCGGCGGCAATGCCCGCAGCGCCGGACACCAATGAGGCAAAGATGCCGGCCTTGGTCAGAAGGTCGAACCGGAGCTGGCGGCTGAGCAGGGCGGTCTGCACCGCCCCCAGCGCTGAAAAGACGATTTGGGCCGCGGCAAGGCCCATGAGCGGCACCAGGATCGGGATCCGGTACAGCTGTGCGATCGCGGGTGCGAAGGTAACCAGCAGCAGCGCGAACGCGGCGCTGGCGAGCAAGTTGAGCCAGAAGACGGCGCTTTCCTCCGCGCGACTGGTATCGCGCCGTTGAATGAGCGCCATCGAAAGGCCGCCCTGAAGGAAAACGATCGACAGGCTGGCGAAGAAGCTGACCAAGGCGGCAATGCCGAACTCGTCCGGCGTCAGCAGCCGGGCGAGTACGATCGAAACCAGGAATTGAACCCCTTGCCGGAGGGCGAGGTCGAGCGCGCTCCAAAGACCGGCGGCGACTGCCTTATCCCGGTCCATCGCCCGGGCTTTCGGCGAGCTGCCGCTCGAGTTCGAGCAGGTCGCGGCTCCGGTCGCGGACGCGTCGGGCCGGGTTGCCGACGTACAGGCCGAAGGGTTCGCAATCTTCACGGATCAGGCTGAGCGCGCCAACCGCCGCACCGTCACGGATGGTCACGCCCGGTAGCACCACCGACCCGCTGCCGACGACGACGTGCCTGCCGATGTGAACGGGGCGGGAATCGATCTTCCGGAATCGGTCCGGAATGGTCGGCCCGGTGAGCGCCGAGCCGGAATAATCATCATTGCTCGAATAGACCGACACGCGCGAGGACAGGCCGACGAAGTCCGAAAGCGTGATGGCTGCGGCGCCAATCACCGAAACATACACGGCGATGTGGACGTGCGAGCCGATGTTGATGCCACCCGCGCCCGCCGAAATGACGCAGAAATCGTCGATCCGCACATGGTCGCCGATGGCGATCCTTTCGGGCCCATAGATCGAGGCCTTGCGGGAGATTTTCACGTTTTGGCCGCAGGATGCGAGGCCGAGCGCGGCGAGCTCTTCTTGGTCAAGGAAGCTCATGCGGTCCGGATGAGTTCGATCACCCGGTCCTGATCGCCGTGGTTGAGGTCGTGATAGATCGGGAGGCAGAGGATTTGCTGCGCCGCACGCGTCGCGACCGGAAGGAGATCAGGCGCCGCCGAAGGGAGGTCGCGGTACATCGGGAAGTTCGAGAGTAACGGATGGAAGTATCTCCGCGTGTAAATGCCCCGGGCCTTGAGCCTTTCGTACAATTGATCGCGTGAGATGGGGTAATCCGGCGTCACCAGCACTGGAAAATAGGAAAAGTTCGGCTCGACGCCGGCCGGTATCTCGATCAGCCCAATACCAGTCACGTCTGAAAGCGCTTCGCGGTAACGGCCATCGACGCGGCGGCGGCCAGCCCTTGCCTCCTCGAAGTGGGCAAGCTGCACGAGACCGAGGGCCGCGCTGAACTCGTTCATCTTCGCATTGCCGCCCACCGTGCGCACGGTCACTTCGTCGGCAATCCCGAAATTGCCGAGGTTATCGATCGCCGCCTTGCCTTCGGCTGAGCGGGCGATCACCGCGCCGCCTTCAAAGGTGTTGAATGCTTTGGTCGCATGGAAGCTGAGGATCGAGAAGTCGCCCCACGTCAAAACAGACCCGCCGAACTGGCGCACTCCGAAAGCATGCGCCGCGTCGTAGATCAGCTTCAGCCCGTGGCGCTCGGCGATGCCTTTGAGCTTTTGGCCGTCGCACGGGTTCCCGTAGCAATGCACCGCGACGATGGCGCTGGTCCGCTCGGTGATGAGCTCTTCGATCCGGTCGGCATCCATGTTGAGGTCGCTAGCGCGCACATCGACGAACACCGGCGTGAGCCCGGCGCGTTTGATCGCGTGGGTGGTGGCGACGAAGGAATAGGGCGTGGTGATGGCTTCGCCGGTCAGGCCCGAGGCCTCGAGAGCCGTTTCCAGCGCGAGCATGCCATTCGCCGTCAACGAGACGTGCTCGGCGTCGAGAAACTGGGCCAGGAGCTGCTCGAACCGCTGATGGAAGGGACCATGATTGGTCAGCCACCGCCGGTCCCAAATCTCCCGAAGGAGTGGCAGCATTTCATCGAGTGGCGGGAGGTATGGCCGAGTAACGTGAACCGGGGGATTGTCGGGCAACGCATCTCCCGAATGACCCTCGCCGCCTTCGTTGGAAAGCGCGGCGGCGTCGTCACTCAATGGGACAGGATCGCGCACCGATAAAACTCTTCATTCCTGAACCATCCGAAACGGCTTAGACAAAGCCCGTGGAGCGAACAAGAACATGTGCGGAATAGCGGGAATCCTCGGCGGTCGCGGCGTCGACGCGGAAACCGTGACCCGCATGACCGGCGTGCTCGCGCACCGCGGGCCCGACGACCAGGGCATCTGGCTGGACGCCGAGGCCGGGATCGCGCTCGGCCACCGCCGCCTGTCGATCATCGACCTGTCGCCGGCCGGCCATCAGCCGATGCTCAGCCCAGGCGGCCGTTACGTGATCATCCTCAACGGCGAAATCTACAATTACGCCGAGCTTCGCGCCGACCTCGCGGCCGAAGGGCATCAGGTCGAGTGGCGCGGGCATTCGGACACCGAGGTCCTGCTTGCCGGCTTCGAGGCGTGGGGGATCAAGGCGACGCTGCAGCGCGCGAGCGGCATGTTCGCCTTCGCGTTGTGGGACAAGGCGGAGCGGGCGCTGACCCTGGCCCGCGACCGCCTCGGCGAGAAGCCGCTCTACTACGGCCGCCAGGGCGGGCCAAAGGGTCCGTTCCTGTTCGCATCGGAGCTCAAGGCGCTGCGGCAGCATCCGGCCTTCGTCGGCGAAGTCGACCGCGAAGCGCTCAGCCTGCTGCTGCGCTATCTCGCGGTGCCGGCGCCGCTGTCGATCTACCGCGGGGTTGCCAAGCTGATGCCCGGCACGATGCTGACGCTCCGGCAAGGCGCGGTGGAGCCCGTGATCGACCAATATTGGTCGGGCGCGGAGGTCGCGCGGTCGGGCGTCGCCGATCCGATCAAGCTTGGTCCGGAAGAAGCGACCGATGCGCTCGAGCAGGTGATCGAGGCGGCGGTGCAGCGGCAAATGGTCGCCGACGTTCCCCTCGGCGCGTTCCTGTCCGGCGGCGTCGATTCGTCCACCGTGGTCGCGATCATGCAGAAGCTGTCGCCGCGGCCGGTCAAGACGTTCACCGTCGGCTTTCACGACAAGGCGTTCAACGAGGCGGAGCACGCGAAGGGCGTTGCCCGCCATCTCGGCACCGACCACACGGAACTCTATGTGTCGCCAGAGCAGGCGATGGAGGTCGTCCCACGCCTGGGGGCGATCTACGACGAGCCGTTCGCTGACTCGTCGCAAATCCCGACGCACCTGATCGCGGCGCTCGCCCGGCGGCACGTCACGGTGGCGCTGTCGGGCGACGGCGGCGACGAGCTCTTCGGCGGCTACAACCGTTACCTGTTCACCAGTGCGTGGTGGAGGCGGATCTCGGCGGCTCCGCTGCCCGTGCGCGCGGCCGCTGCACGCGCGCTCCGGACGGTGCCGGCCGCGGCCTGGACCAGCTTCGGCGATGCGGCGGGCAAGGTGGTGCCCGGCCTCCGGCTGCAGCGGCTCGGCGATAAAATCCACAAGGGCGCGAGCATGCTTTGCACCCGGACGGCGGACGACCTCTATGACATGATGCTGTCGCTGTGGCGCGATCCGGCGCAATTCGTGATCGGCGCGCCGGCCGACGCCGCGGCAGTGGGCAAATGCGACCCGCAGCTCGCCGATCTGGACGTTGTCGAGCGCATGATGGCGCAGGACATGCTCGGCTATCTCGCCAACGACATCCTGGTGAAGGTCGACCGCGCGGCCATGGCGGTGTCGCTGGAAACTCGCGTCCCGCTGCTCGACCCCGAGCTGGTGCGGTTCGCCTGGCGCCTTCCGCTCGACTTCAAGGTTCGCGGGAACACGACCAAGTGGCTGCTCCGGCAGGTCCTCTACCGCCACGTCCCGCCGGCGCTGATCGACCGGCCGAAAATGGGGTTTGGCGTGCCGCTCGACAGCTGGCTGCGAGGTCCGCTGCGCGACTGGGCGGAGGGGCTGCTCGACGAGCGGCGGCTGCGCGAGCAGGGCTATTTCAAGGCGCAGCCGGTTCGCGCCGTGTGGGATGCGCAGTTGAAGGGGCAGCCGAACGCCTACAAGCTGTGGCCAGTGCTGATGGCCCAGAGCTGGCTCGAATCCCAGGCGACTGCCGCGGCGGCTTCAGATGACCGCGTTGCGGCCTTGGCCGGCTGATGAAGCTGCCAGGTCCTCGCCAAAATCACTGTCAAAGCGGTGGAATGAAACTTCACCATGGAC
>DATENV010000144.1:0-13184 GCA_035274805.1 Sphingomicrobium sp.
GCGCGCTCGGCGAGCCAGCGCCAATTGGATTGGATCGCGGCACTGTCGATCGTCAGGCGCAGCGGGCGGTGCATTGCGGGGCTGTAGCCAAGGAACACCCTCACCCCAACCCTCTCCCGCATGCGGGAGAGGGAGGAATGCCGCGAAGCGGCAGGAGGGTGAGGGTTTATTTCAGCGCGGCGGCCGCCTGTTCCCAGTTCGCTCCGTCGAACCGCTCGATCACGAGCTCGACCGGCGCATCAAGGCAATTGGCGTTCACGCTCCAGGCATCGGGATGCGAACGCGGCTGGTAAAAACTCTTCACCCCGCAGCGCCGGCAGAAGAGATGCTCGGCGGCGCCGGTACCGAAGCGATAGCTCGCGAGCGCATCGCGGCCGCTCACGAACTCGAACTGGTCGTGGGGCACCATGACGTGCAGGAAACCGGTCATCCGGCACACCGAGCAATTGCAGTCGAGCGCGTGCAGCGGCGCTTCGCCGACTTCGGCCTCGAACCGCACCGCGCCGCAATGACAGCCGCCGCTGACTTTCATGACCGCCCGGTACGGGGGCGGCACGGCGCAGACAAGAAGAAGGCCGCGCCGGGGGAGCCGACGCGGCCTTGAGCCTTGAGCGCGGTTTAGCGGGCGGCGGCGATGAGGATCGATCCGCCGCGGCTGGCGATCTGGTCGGTTTGCGCGCGTGCCTTGGCCAGCACGTCGCTGCGGCACGCACGCACCTTGTTCTTGCCCGTGAGGTCGGCGTCGGATGCTGTCCCACACACTTCGAAGGCCGCGACCACCAGCCGGTGATCGAGCGCGCTGCGCCCCGCCTGGCTGGACAAATCGAGATCGGTGGTGTGGACGATGGTGACGTTCTGCGCCGCTGCAGGCTGAGCCAGCGCGGGCGCGCCCTTGATCACTCCTGCGGTGATCAGGAATGCCGTCAGCGTGATTTTGAGAGTTTTGTTCATGGTCGCTTCCCCTTGTTCAGGGCCGGTCTTCCCGGCGCGACCCTCTAATTAGTCGCAAATTGCAACTTACGTGAGCAACGAGTTCGTGCTATGACTCTGCAGATTTGCAGAATGCCGGGGCTACGCGATGTTTGACTGGAACGACCTTCGCTACTTCCTGGCGGTTGCCCGCAACGGGAGCACACTTGCCGCCGGCCGATCGCTTCGCGTCAGCCAGACGACCGTCGCCCGGCGCATCGCCGCGCTCGAGGAAGCGCTCGGTTTCCCTTTGTTCGAAAAGCGGCAGGCGGGATACGCCCTGACGCCGCTCGGCAAGGATCTGCTGGAGCGGGCCGAGCAGGTTGAGCGCGCCACCGGCGCCTTCGGCGACGCCGCCGCGGCGCAATCGCGCGACCTCAGCGGGAGCGTGAAGATCACCACCGAAGAGGTTTATGCGATCACCTTGCTCGCCCCGGTGCTGCGCGAACTGCACGAGCAGCATCCCGAAATCATGATCGAGCTCGATACCAGTCAGACCGTCCGCGATCTTGGCGCCGGCGAGGCCGACATTTCGCTGCGCAGCACCAAGGGAGCCGACCAGCCGGCCGGACTCGTCGGTCGCCAGCTATGCGTCGACGACTGGGCGCTGTATTGCAGCCGCGACTATGCCGCGCGCTACGGCGTGCCGGGCAGCCTTGCCGAGCTCAGGAACCATTCGTTCATCGGCGGCGGCGGCGGCAATCTGTGGATCCATTATCAGGCGTGGCTCAAGACGCTGGGGCTGGACCAGCAAGTGGCGATGCACCACGCGACGTCTGGCGGCCTGTTGTCGGGAATTCGCTCGGGTTTCGGGATCGCGGTTCTGCCGTGCATCATCGCCGACGCCGAACCCGACCTTGTGCGGTGCCTTCCGCCGCGGAGCGACCATGACCGCGTCCTGTGGCTGTTCACCCACGAGCGCGTCCGCCACACGCCGCGCGTCCGGACCGTGATCGACTTCCTGTACGAACGTCTCGCGGCTCACATCCGCAGGCTCGAAGAAATGCGTGTCGGCGAAGCAGCCTAGCCGCCAGATTTGGCGGTCTCCAAGAGAATCCTTGCCTTGTTTACAACAACGGCGAAGGTGCTTTCATCGGCGAACGCGCGCTTCGGCAGGAGCAACGCGTTCGTTGGCCCAATAAAGAGAAAGAGTCTGCTTCTTGTCGCGACGAAGCGAGTTATCGCTGACCAATAGACAATAGTCCGACCGTTCCGACTCTCGTGCTCCACGCCATCCGCAGATAGGCGAAGAAAGTTGGGACCAAGGAACCCTTGGCGCCTAGAGCGAAAATAGGAAATCGCTGGAGCCCCGCCAAAGAGGAAGCACAGTAAGAATGCAATTAATCCGAGGTAAAAATCCCACGGAAACCATCCGACGGAGGCCTGAAGGCTCGAGCCGTCCATAATCATCGGCAGCGCTAGGAGAACTGCAATCAGGAGTCCGAACAGAGCAAAGACTCTGACAACGAGTCGGCGCCACGACTGAAATGTAACCGCGTAAACGTCGCCTAGTGTATAGGTTACCTCTATCGCGTCCATTCCTGCTCGCCCCCGAAAAGTTATTCGACCGTGACGCTCTTCGCGAGATTTCGCGGCTGGTCGACGTCGGTGCCCTTCAGCACCGCGACATGATAGGCCAGCAGCTGCACTGGCACCGCATAGACCAGCGGCGCGATGAGCGGGTGCACTTCGGGCATCTCGATCGTCGCCATGCAGCCTTCGCCGGCTTCCGCGATGCCCTTGGCGTCGCTGATCAGCACGATCTTGCCGCCGCGTGCGCGGACCTCCTGCATGTTGCTGACCGTCTTCTCGAACAGCGGTCCTGACGGCGCCAGCACGATCACCGGGACGGCCTCGTCGATCAGCGCGATCGGGCCATGCTTCATCTCCCCGGCGGCATAGCCTTCGGCGTGGATATAGCTGATTTCCTTGAGCTTCAGCGCGCCCTCGAGCGCCATTGGATAATCGGGACCCCGGCCAAGGTAGAGCACGTCGCGCGCGGGCGCGATCAGGTGGGCCATCGCGGCGATCTCGTCGTCGTGGTTGAGGGCGGCGTTCAACGCCGCCGGCGCCTCCTGCAAGTGCGCGACGATCTCCTGCTCCTCCTGCCGCGTTAGCCGCGCCTTCGCTCGAGCAAGGTTCGCGGCGAGCGCCGCAAGCACCGCGAGCTGGCAAGTAAAGGCCTTGGTCGAAGCAACGCCGATCTCCGGCCCCGCGTGCGTCGGCAGCAGCAGGTCGGCCTCGCGCGCCATCGAGCTGGTCGGCACGTTGACGACGACGGCGATGCGCTGCTGCTGCGCGCGGGCATGGCGCAACGCCGCCAAAGTGTCGGCGGTCTCGCCCGACTGGCTGACGAACAAAGCCAGCCCGCCGGGCTCCAGAACCGGGTCGCGATAGCGGAACTCGCTGGCAACATCGATGTCGACCGGCACGCGCGCGAACTGCTCGACCCAATATTTGGCGACGAGCCCGGCATAATAGCTGGTGCCGCAGGCAACGATGGTCAGCCGGCTGACCTGCTGGAGGTCGGCATCGGCCACCGGCAAGGCGACCTCGCCTTCGAAGGGGCGGACATAGGTCTGGAGAGTCTGAGCAACCACGATCGGCTGCTCGAAAATCTCCTTCTGCATGTAATGACGGTAATTGCCCTTCTCGACCGGCGCGGACGATGCGCCGGATTCGACAATGTCACGCTCGACCGGCGCATTGTCGCGGTCGAAGATCTCGATGCCTTCCTGGCGGACGACCGCCCAATCGCCTTCGTCGAGATAGGCGATACGCTGCGTCCACGGTGCGACGGCAAGCGCATCGGAGCCCAGGTAATTCTCTCCGTCGCCGTAGCCGACGGTCAGCGGCGCTCCCATCCGCGCGCCGACGATCAGATCGGGATGATCGCGGAACAGAATGGCGATCGCGAACGCGCCGACGAGGCGCGGAAGCACCGCCGCGACCGCATCCTGCGGCGACGCGCCGCGCTCGACTTCGCGCGCGACGAGATGGCCGACCACCTCCGTATCGGTCTCGCTCTCGAACTTGCGGCCTTCGCCGATCAGCTCGTCGCGGAGCGGCTTGAAATTCTCGATGATGCCGTTGTGGACGAGCGCCACCGGACCGACGATGTGCGGGTGGGCATTGCCGACCGTGGGAGCGCCGTGGGTCGCCCAGCGCGTATGCGCAATTCCGGTCGTGCCGCGGAGCGGATCGGCGGCAAGCTCTCGCGCCAGGTTCTCGAGCTTGCCCTCGGCCCGCCGCCGCTCGAGCTTGCCCTCGTTGATGGTGCAGATACCGGCGGAATCGTAGCCGCGATATTCGAGCCGCTTGAGCCCGTCGAACAGCCGCTGCGCCACGTCCGTTTTGCCAACAATTCCGACGATTCCACACATGCGCTCAGCTTCCGAATTAGGGAGTGTAGGGGACGCGAATTCCGGGCATCGTCGCCGGGAAATCCTTCGTGTTGCGGGTAATCAGGATGGCCCCGTGAACCTGCGCGGTCGCCAAAATGAACGCGTCCAGCAGCTTCATCCTCGTCCGAAATCGGATGTCCACAGCGGCACTGGCGATCCTAGTGTCCAACTCGATGACCTCAAAGGGGCGGATCAGCTCCTCGATGTAATCGCGTGACTCGAGAGGCTCGCCCGCAAGCACCTCCGCCCAGCTAATCCGACTGATCCGCGGACGCCGATAGCGGGACAATTCGGCTAGTGCCTGCGGCCGCCGCCGGAGCCAGTCGATGATGATATTCGTATCGAAAACCGGATCGGCCAAGGGTCAGTCGAACTCACGGTCTTCGCGGATCGCGCGCTGATATTCCACCGCATCACCGATATCGTCGCGGTCTTTCCAATAGCCATAACCGCGCATCAGCCAATCGTTGTTTTGCTTGCGCGCGAGATGGCTGCGAATGGCCTCGCGAATCTCAGCGGCACGCGACTTCTTCTCGCGAGCCGCAATCGCGTCGAGCTGCTCAATGTCCTCGTCAGGAATATCGACCAGGGTGCGCATGATATCATGATATGATATCGTGATATCGGACGTCAAGCTACTATTCGGCGGCTTTCCTTGTCATGCGCTCGCGAAAACGGCGCGCCCATCCGGCGATGCCTTTCTGCTCGTTACGCTCGACGGCGAGGCTGTCGGACTCGACGTCCTTGGTGATCACCGAGCCAGCGCCGACGATCGCGCCCTTACCAACCGTGACCGGGGCCACGAGCGCGGTATTGGACCCGATGAACGCCTCGTCGCCGATCACGGTCCGGTACTTGCCAAACCCGTCGTAATTGCAGGTGATCGTCCCGGCGCCGATATTGGCCCTAGCTCCGACCGACGCGTCGCCGACATAAGACAGATGGTTGACCTTGGCCCCCTCGGCGATGTCGGCCTTCTTGAGCTCGACGAAATTGCCGACCTTGGTCTTGTCGGCGAGCCGCGTTCCCGGGCGGATCCGCGCGAACGGGCCAATGCTCGCTTTCGCTCCGATGATCGCGCCCTCGATATGGCTGAACGCGTGAATGGTCGCTCCGTCGGCGACCTGGACGCCGGGACCAAACACCACGTGCGGCTCGACGGTCACGTCACGGCCGAGCTTGGTATCGTACGCGAACCAGACGCTTTCCGGATCGATCAGCGTCGCTCCTTCCTCGAGCGCCTGCTCGCGCCGCCGGCGTTGCCATTCGAGCTCGAGGTGCGCGAGCTCGGCCCGGCTGTTGACCCCGGCAGCTTCATAGGGATCGCCTTCGATCACGACCGCTTCGCGGCCCTCGGCAGCGGCGATGTTGACGATGTCGGGGAGATAATATTCGCCGGCCGCATTGTCGTTGCCGACCTTCCCGAGCCACCGGAACAGGTCCGCCGAGCGCACCGCCATCATCCCCGAATTGCACAGGCGGACCGCGCGCTCTTCGTCGGTCGCGTCCTTATATTCGACCATCCTGGCGATCCGGTCGTCCTGCCCAAGGATGATGCGGCCGTATTTGAGCGGATCTGCTGGAGACGAGGCGAGAACCACCACGCCGGGCCCGCCGTCGCCGTCGAGCCGGTCGAGCATCCGGCGCAGCGTGCCGGTCTCGACGAACGGTGTGTCGGCGTAGAGGACGATCACTGGGCCGTCATAACCGTCGAGCGCGGCCGCGGCCTGCTGCACCGCGTGGCCGGTGCCCTTCTGTTCCGCCTGGATGGCAACGGTGACGTCGCGGCCGGCGATCTCTTTCTCAACTTGCTCGCGGCCCTTGCCGACGACGACCACGCGCTTGTCGGCGCCCAGCGCATCGACCCGGTCGAGCAGGTGCAGAAGCAGCGGCCGCCCGGCGATGGGATGCAGGACCTTGTGCGTGTCCGAGCGCATGCGGGTGCCCTGCCCCGCGGCCAGGATCACAACGGCAAAGCGGCGCTGGTCTCGCTCGGGATCGGTCATCGGCGGAGCAATGACATGGCGCCAAGGAGAGCGCCAGTGCGGCGATTTCGCTTACCAGTTGGCGTAAGCCTCATTTCCGACGAAGCCGAATTTCCTGACTTGCTCTCGCTTGACGATGGCCAGCACCTCGTCGACCGTTTCGTAGCGCGCGTCCGGAGCAGGTCGCAGATGAAGTTCGGGAAGCGGTTCCATCTGCTGGGTTAAACGGAGGTCGTACTTTAGCCCGTCCTGAGTAATTGGTTGACCATTCCAAAGAATTGAACCGTCTCGAGTGATCTCGACAAGATTTTTGATTGCTTGCGGCTGAGGAGCAGGCGGGCGCGCACCGGGGAGGTCGAGCTTCACCGCATGGCTCTGGATCGGGATCGTGATGATCAACATGATCAAGAGCACCAGCATGACGTCGATGAGCGGCGTCGTATTCATCTCGAGGATTGGGCTCGGTTCGGCGACCGGCGGGCTACCCATCATCTGCCCAACTCCTCCAAGTATATAGTATATTATATCATTATGAAACGATACAATCAATTCGAGCCCAACTGCGACACCATGAATCAGAAAAGGCGGCTCCCGAAGGAACCGCCCTCTCATTCTATCGGCCGCAGCGCCTAGAAGATCTGCGTATAATATTCGTTGCCGACGAAGCCCATCTTCTGGACGTGGGCCTGCTTGGTCACCGCCAGCACCTGGTCGACCACCTCATAGCGCGCGGTGGCGTCGGGCTGCAGATGGAGCTCGGGGATCGGGTTCATCTGCTGCGTCGAATCGAGGTAGGAGCGAAGCTGCTGCATCGTTACCGGCGAGCCGTTCCACAGCACCTGGTCCTGCGCGTTGATCGACAGGATGTTCTTGACCGGGTTGATCGGCGGCGGCGGCTGATTCTGCTGATTGACCGGCAGGTCCAGCTTCACGGCGTGGGTCTGGATCGGGATGGTGATGATCAGCATGATGAGCAGCACCAGCATGACGTCGATGAGCGGCGTCGTGTTGATGTCCAGCATCGGCTCACCGGAAGCATTGTCGCTGGTGGTTTGCATTGCCATTGCGGCTAACTCCTACTCGGCCCGCACGCCGGCAAGCGGCGGCGGCTCGGAAATGAACCCGACCCGCTGGAAGCCTGCCTGCTGCATGGTGATGATCGCGGCGCCGATGCATTTGTACTGCGTATTGATGTCGCCCCGGATGTGCGCCTCCGGCATATTCTCTTCGGTGATGTTCTGAACCCCGCCGACCTTCTTGATCTGGTCTTCGAGCTTCTTGACCGCCATGTCGAGCAACGTCTTCTGGTCGACCTTCTTCAGCAGCCAGTACACCTCGCAAGTCCCGCCCGGGCCGCTGCGGACGGTGAGCGACACATTGTCCGGCTTGGTCGTCGTGGCCTCGTAGCGCACCTTCGGCAGCGCGATCGGGACCGACTGGATCACGACCGGAACCGCGATCAGAAAGATGATCACGAGCACCAGCATCACGTCCGTGAATGGCACGACGTTGATGTCGGACATCGGGACGTCTTCTTCAATTTCTACTGGTCCTGCCATAAGGCGGGTGTCTTTCCTCTAATTCGGTCGAACGAAGGTCCGCCGTGCGGCGGACCTCCTTCGGCGTTACTTGGCGGTCGTCGGCGTACGCACCGGCTCGCTCGGGGCCGGAGCGCCCCTCGCCGGAGCCGCGGTCCTGGCGGCCGAGGCTGTTGTTCCGCTCATCCGCGGCTTCACCGCGCCGTCGGACATCAGATATCCGTGCAGGTCGTTGGTGAACGCCGCGAGATCCTCCATGATCGACTTGTTGCGGCGGATCAGCCAGTTGTAGGCGAGCACGGCCGGGACGGCGACGACGAGGCCGAGCGCGGTCATGATCAGCGCTTCGCCGACCGGACCGGCGACGGCGTCAATCGATGCCTGGCCGGCTGCACCGATCTTGATCAGCGCGCGGTAGATGCCGACGACGGTGCCGAACAGACCGATGAACGGAGCGGTCGAGCCGACCGTCGCGAGGAAGGCGAGGCCTTCGCCGAGGCGGGCGCCGATCGCACCCTGGCTGCGCGCCAGGCTGTTCGCCATCCAGTCGTGCTGGTCGATCGGGTCGGTCAGCTTCCCGTGTTGGTCCTGCGCCAGCAGCGCATCGTCGACGATAGCGCGATAGGCGCTCTTGGCTTCCAGCTTGGTCGATGCGTCGCGCAGGCTGGGCGAGTTCCAGAAGCTGGCCCGGACCTTGCGGCCCTGGCTCATGATCTTCTGTTGCTGCATCAACTTGGTGAACAGGATGTAGAACGAGAAGATCGACATCAACACGAGAACGACAAAGACCGAGATGGCGATGATGCCGCCCTGCTGAAGCGCGGGGATCAGGCCATACGGGTTTTCTGCGGCGGGTGCTGCTTGCATTGCTATGCTTTCCTTCTGAAAATCTTCGAACCTAATTCGTCATTCGTTGGGTAGTACCCACGTGATCGGCGGAGTTGTGTAGGTGTCCGTCGTCGGATTGCCGTTGCTATCGCGCGCCGGCGTGAACTTCACGCGGCGGCGAAGAATGTTGCAAGTGGTCGAATCCAGCGAGCCATTTCCGGTCGAACGGATGAGATCACAGCCGATCACCCGGCCGTCGGGGCCGATCGTGAGACGCGCCTGGGCGGTGCCTTGCGCCTCCGCCGCAATGGCCGAGGCCGGATAATCATCATTGCTGAATGACGAGCGCACGTCTCCCCTTGCGGGGCTGGCAGACTGGACCTTGCGCGGCGGTGGCGGCGGCGGTGGCGGTGCCGGCGCAACCGGGGGGATATAGACTGGAGGCGGCGGCGCCGTGACCGTCTGAATCGGCGGCTCGGGGGCCTGCATCCTCACCAGCGGCGGCGGAGTCACCGGCGGCGGCGGGACCTTGGGCATGTCCTTGGGCGGCGGCGGCGGCTCTTCGGGCGGCGGCGGCTGCTCCTCGACGTCGAAGGTCTTAAGGTCTTGGGCCGCCTTCTTGATGACGTTGTAGGCGAGGCCGGTTACGATCGCGTAGCCCAGGGCGAACTGAAGGATGACGACCAGAATGATCGACAACGTCTTGTTCCCGCTGAGTTCCTTGCGTTGCGCGTAGGACATTAACCCGCATTTCTCCTCGACACGCCGTGGAGGGACCCACGGTCAGACCGGACGTCGGAACGCTCGCCCGCTACATGGTTAATCCGCCGATGTTTCAAGATATCATCGGCGGCAAGCGCGCCTCCTTATATCTGCCTCAAAGGCCGCGCAACGGATTTTGTTCCACCGCCGGAAGGCCTGAAACCGCGGTTGTTATCGCGGGCTATTCACGCCTCCGGCCAAAGTCCTGGAAAGGAAGCGATCTCGACCCCGACTCCGTGCGCTTCAGGGTAGACGTCAGGCTTCGACAGCCGCAGCCTTAGCGCGCGGATGCCGCGGAACGCCGCGACCCGCTCGAAGATGGCATGAGCGAGGGTCTCCTGGAGGTTATACCGCCGCGCCGACGCAATCTCCTGCACCTCGGTGCGAAGGAAATCATAGTTCCAGGCCTGTTCAGGATCGTCGTCGAGCCCGGCCCCAATGTCGTTGAGCCAGATCTCTACCGTGACCAGCAGGCGCTGCGGTGCACCGACCTCGAACTCGTGGAAGCCGATGTCCGCCTGGACCGCCAGCCCCTCCAGCAGGATGCGCGCCGAGCGCACCGCCATATCGGCCGGCACGAGGCCGGAAAGCTTCGGCTCGCCCGTCGTCATTGCCTGCCCAGGAACTGGACGTCGCGCTCCAGGCCAAGGAAGCGGTGTCCGCCATCGATCGTGATTACCTGGCCGGTCACGGCCGCGGCGCCCACGAAATACTTCAAGGCGGCGACGACGTCGTCGGGCTCGACCCCGCGACCGAGCGGGTTGTTTGCGTGCATTGCCGCGAAATTCTCCTCGCTCTGGCCGCTCGAGCGCAGCATCAGCGCCGGCGCGATGCCATTGACGCGGATCCCCTGCCGCGCAAGCGCCCGCGCGGCAAGCTCGGTCAGCCCGCCGAGCGCATATTTCGACAGCGTGTAGCTGAGATAGTCCGGATTGGGCGCGCTGAGCTTCGCATCGAGCAGATTGACCACGAGGGCATCGCCGCCCTCGTGCGTTGCGGCCAGCTGCTCGATCAGCAGCGCCGGCGCGCGAGCGTTGATCGCCATGTGCGCATCGAATTGGGCCGGGTCGAACTCGCCAAAGCCGTCCCACGCAAAGCGCGCGGCGTTATTGACCAGCAGGCGCACCGGCGCGAGGGCTTCAGCCGCCGCGAAGATCGCGCGCCCGCACCCAGGATCGGCAAGATCCGCGGCGGCCTTGACGGCGCCGTCGGGCACCTCGTCGTCTTCGCGATGGACATGCGCGACCACCGCCCAGCGGTCTGCCAGCAGCGACCGCGCGATGTGCGCGCCGACCCGCTTGCCCGCGCCCGTCACGATCGCCGTTCTGTTCGCCGCCATACTGGGGAACTCCTGCCTTGAGCGGCGGCGCGAAGCAATCCAATGACGCCGGATGCCGGAAGCGCGTCCGCCCATCGAGCTGCAAGGAATTAGCCTCGCCGAGCTCCAAAAGCTGATCGACCAGCGCCGCCTACCGCCGGTCGAGCGATGGAATCCCGAGCGCTGCGGCCACTCGGGGATGCGAATTGGCCGCGACGGCACCTGGTATCACGAGGGTGCGCCTATCCGGCGGACTGCCATGGTACGCCTGTTCTCGACCGTGCTGCGTCGGGAGCCGGACGGCCGCCATGTGCTGGTGACGCCGGTCGAAAAGCTCGAGATCGACGTCGAAACGACGGCCTTTCGGGCGATCGACATGCGCGTCGAAGGGACGGGCCGCGAACAGCGCATCGCGTTCGCGCTCGACAGCGGGGACGCGGTGATGCTCGGTCCCCAGCATCCGCTCCGCGTCCTGAAGACCGACCGCGGCCCGTCGCCGCGCCTGCTGGTGAGGCACGGGCTTGAGGCGGAGCTGACCCGCGCCGTCTATTACGAGCTCGCCGAACTCGCGCTGGCGAACAGTCCGCCCGGCGTGTGGAGCAACGGGCGGTTCTTCCCGCTGGACTCCGCATGAACCTCGCTGACCGCTTGCGCGGTTCGCTCGCCAGGCCCGCGTCCGCGCCGCCGCTGGACGGCGATCTGCCTGAACTTCGCGCAAGCGCGGATGTCGAGGCCGCGGTGCTGATCGCCATCACCGACCGGTCCGAGCCGGGCGTCGTCCTGACAGTTCGCCGCGAGCATCTGCGCACGCACGCCGGGCAAGTCGCCTTTCCGGGCGGCCGCCTCGACCCGGGCGAAGACGTCACCCAGGCGGCGCTCCGCGAGGCGCAGGAGGAAATCCTGCTCGATCCTGCGCAAGTCGAGGTCGTCGGCACGATCGATCCGTACCGGACCGTCACCGGCTACATCGTGACCCCCATCCTTGGCGTCATCCCGCCGGGCCTGCCGCTCGAACCGCACGAGCATGAAGTTGCCGATTGGTTCGAGGCGCCGCTGAATTTCCTGCTCGACCCCGCCAACCAGCAGCGGCGAAGCGCACTGTTCCAGGGTGCGACACGTCACTATTACGAGATCGTCTGGAACGAGCGCAGGATTTGGGGGGCTACTGCGGCCATGATTGTGAACTTGTCGCGCAGGCTCCAGTGGCACTGAGCCTCGACCCCGCAAAGTGGCGCAGGAAGCGCGGAATGAAGCGCCTGCTCGTCGCGCTCAGGGCCGACGAGGGTTTTACCCGCTACGTCGGCGGGGCCGTGCGCGACGACCTGCTCGGCCTGCCGGTCAGCGACATCGACCTTGCGACCCGCATTCCGCCGGACGAAGTGATCCAGCGGCTGGAGAAAGCGCGGATCAAGGCCGTTCCGACCGGCATCGAGCATGGGACCGTCACTGCGGTCAGCGATGGCCATCCGTTCGAGATCACGACCTTGCGCCGCGACGTATCGACCGACGGCCGCCGGGCGACCGTGGCCTTCATCGACGACTGGAAGGAAGACGCCGCGCGGCGCGACTTCACGATCAACGCGCTCTCGGCCGATCCGGTCACCGGCGAGCTGTTCGATTATTTCGGCGGCCTCGCGGACCTCGAGCAGCGGCACATCCGGTTCATCGGCGACCCGCTGCAGCGCATCGCCGAGGATCATCTCCGCATCCTCCGTTTCTTCCGTTTCCATGCGCGGTTCGACGCCGGCGAGCCCGACGCGGCGGCGCTCGAAGCCTGCACCAGGCGCGCCAACGACCTCATGGCCCTGTCGCGCGAGCGCATCGCCGATGAACTGCTGAAGCTGCTCGGCCTGCGCGATCCGACGCGCACGGTCGGCATCATGCTTGAAGCCCAAATCCTGAAGCCGGTCCTGCCGGAGATCGACGGCGCGCGCCTTGGCGATTTGCAACAATTGATCGCGGCCGAACGCGAGGCCAAGGTCGAACCTGATGCCTTGCGCCGCCTCGCCGCGCTGCTGCCGCGCGACCCATCGCTCGCCGAAGACATCGCCATTCGTCTGCGACTGTCGAACAAGGCGCGCAAACGCCTCGCCTGCAGTTCCGAAACAGCCGCCAGTGCGACCCCGGAGGCGCTGGCCTATCGCGTCGGCAGCGAATGCGCGGTCGATCGCCTTCTGCTCCACGGGCAGGCGCAACAGGCCGCCCATCTTGCTGGCTGGCATCGCCCGCGCCTGCCGATCAGCGGCGGCGCGCTGATCAAGCGCGGACTGCCCGAGGGGCCTCTCGTGGCGCGATCCTTGCGCGCCATCGAGAGCCGCTGGCTCGAAAGCGGTTTCCCGTCCGGCACCGACTTCGACCGGATCGTGGACGACGTCCTCGC
>DATENV010000145.1:0-2064 GCA_035274805.1 Sphingomicrobium sp.
GGCCTGGGCCCCGGCCTTCGCCGGGGAGCAGCCGGTCATCCCACGCTGTCACCTCGGCGCCGCTCGCCAGCAGCGCCGCGACCGTCGCGAGGCCCGACCGCGCGAGGCCGTAGACCGCATATTTCCTGCCCGCGAAGGCCCTGGCCGTAATCACCTGAGCTTGAGGGTCGCGAGGCCGGCGAGGGCGAGCACGAAGCTGATGATCCAGAAGCGGATGACGACGGTCGGCTCGGACCAGCCGAGATGCTCGAAATGATGGTGGATCGGAGCCATCAGGAACACGCGCTTGCCGGTGCGCTTGTAGACCAGGACCTGGATGACGACGCTCAACGCCTCGACCACGAAAATGCCGCCGACGATCACCAGCACGAACTCATGGTGAGTGGCCACGGAGATGGCGCCGAGAGCGCCGCCGAGCGCGAGGCTGCCGGTGTCGCCCATGAACACCGCGGCGGGCGGGGCGTTGAACCACAGGAAAGCAAGACACGCCCCCACCATCGCGAGCAGCAGAACGGTCAGGTCGCCCACGCCCAGGATGTGGGGGATGCCGAGATAGTCGGCAAAACGGATGTTGCCGACGAGATAGGCGATCAGCAGGAAGGCGATCGCGGCAATGACGACCGGCATCGTGGCGAGACCGTCAAGTCCGTCGGTGAGGTTCACCGCGTTGCCGAACGCAACGATGACGAACGCGCCGAACAATATGTAGAACCAGCCAAGGTCGACCACCGGCTCCTTGATGAACGGCAGGTAGAGGTTCGACGTGCCCGCGCGAATGATGATCCACGTGGCGACGCCGGCGATCAGGAATTCGAGAGTCAGGCGCATCTTGCCCGACAGGCCGGCGTGATGCGCCTTGCGCACCTTGTCGTAATCGTCGAGCCAGCCGATCAGGCCGAAGCCGGCGGTGACCAGCAGGCATGCCCAGACGTAGGGGTTGCCGAGGTCCATCCACAGCAACACCGAGATCGCGACCGAGGTCAGGATCAGCAGGCCGCCCATCGTCGGCGTGCCGCGCTTGGCGAGGTGCGTCTGCGGGCCGTCGGCGCGGATCGGCTGCCCCTTGCCCTGTTTGGCGCGCAGCCAGCTGATCAGCCACGGGCCGAGCATCAGCCCGATCAAGAGCGCGGTCGCGCTCGCCGCCCCGGCGCGGAAGCTGAGATACCGGATCAGGTTGAAGACGCCGGGGAAGCCGAGCTGCTCGGCGATCAGGTAGAGCATGCGGCGCCCCCTGCGACACGGTCGACCAGCTTCGCAAGCCCGACCGAGTTGGACGCCTTCACCAGCACCGCGTCGCCGGCGCGGAGCATCTGCATCAGCGCGTCGGCGGCTTCCTCGACGCTCGTCACGCGGTCGACCGCGACGCGGCCGTCGAGCGCCTCGTCGAGCGGCCGCATCTCGTCGCCGATCAGGATCAGCCGGTCGACCCCGGCGGAAAGGACGGCGGGCGCGAGGCCGGCATGGAGCGCGTCGCTGTGCGCCCCGAGCTCGCGCATCGGGCCGAGCACCGCGATTCGGCGGGCGACGTCGCGCTCGGCGCCGAGGCTCTTGAGCGTCGCGGCCATCGACGCGGGGTTGGCGTTGTAGCTTTCGTCGATCAGCAGCACCTCGCCGCCGGCGATACCGACGCGATGCCGCTCGCCGCGTCCCTTGAGGCCACCGAGGTCGGCGAGCGCGAGGCCGGCGAGCGCGACATCGGCGCCGACCGCCTCGACCGCGGCAAGCACCGCAAGCGCGTTGGAGACCCAATGCTCGCCGCGCTGGGAGATGGTGAAGGTCAGCTCGCGCTCGAGCAGCGCGGCGCTGATCAGGCTGCCCCCGCCTTCGGCGGCAACGGCGTGGACCGCGTGCACGTCGGCGTCGCCGCGGCCGAAGGTGATGATCCGGTCGGCGCGGCGCCGAGCCGCCTTCACCAGCCGGTCGCGGTACGGCGTGTCGTTGGGGATGATCGCGACGCCTTCGGGCTCGAGCCCTTCGAAAATCTCCGCCTTGGCGTCGGCAATCGCCTCTTCGGAGCCGAGATTCTCGATATGCGCTGGGGCGATCGCGGTGATCAGCGCGACT
>DATENV010000146.1:0-12018 GCA_035274805.1 Sphingomicrobium sp.
AAGGCCAGCGCGAACACGCCGAGCGGCGCAACCGCGAGCACCCAGGCGATCACCACCAGCAGGGCGTCGCCGATGGCGTCGAACAGCTCGACGACCGCCTGGCGCCTGGCCGCCGCGATCCGCGTCAATGCCAGCGCGAACAGCACTGCAAAGACCGTCAGCGGCAGGACATCGCCATTGCTGGCCGCCGCAATCACGTTCGATGGGATAACATTCTTGAAGAATTCAGCCGCGCCGGGCAGCGGACCGGTGGCGGTTTGCTCGACCTGGCTCAGCGCGCCCTGCAGCAAGCCGGCGGTTTCTCGAGACAGCGGGAAGGCGCCGGTCAGCGCGACCGTCGCCACCGCGCCGAACACGGCCGAAAGCGTGCAGATGATGACGATCCACAGCACTGATCGGCCCGCGATGCGGCCCGCCTGCGCCGCCTCGGCGCTCTTGGCGATCCCGACGACCAGCAATGCGACGACGAGCGGGATGACGGTCATCTTGAGCGCGTTGAGCCACAAGGTGCCGACGAAGGACGCGACCCCGAGCGCGCTCGTCCGGACTGCGTCGCTGAGGTTGCCGGCGAGAATTCCCGCAACCAGCCCGATGACCAGGGCGGCCAGCGCATAATATGCGCGGAAGCCCGCGCCCGATTCCGCCGCCGGCTTGTCAGCCTTTGTCGTCAACGCGGCTTCTGGAACTTCATCACGAACCGGTCGGTCTTCCCGCGGACCTTCGGATCGAACACGAGCAGCGAGTGATCATCGGCGGCGTTGCGGTACATGTCGCTGGTGCCGACGAGCTTGAATCCAGCCCGTTCGAAGTCGGCCTTGACCACGGCCGGGTCGATCCGGTGGACCTTGTCGACGACCGCGCGTGTATCGCCGCCGGGCGATGCCGTGTGGTCGACTACGCCGACGATCCCGCCCGGTTTCAACGATGCATAGACGGCCTTCAGGAAATCGGCAGGCTCCATCCGCTTCACGCCGTACTTGGCACTCTCCCAATAGACGTCGTGGTAATCGAGGTTGATCAGCATGAAGTCGGCGTAATTCGACGGCAGCTGCGGCGCTTCGAAGGGGCTGCTGGTGATCGATACGTTCGGGTTCTTCGACGTCACCTTGGCGAACTCCGCCTTCGCCTTGTCGTCGAAGAATTGCGTCGGCTCCCACACGTAGACTTTGCCCTTCGGGCCGACGGCGGGCGCGATGATCTCGGTCCAGTAGCCGTTGCCGCCGAACATATCGATGACCTGCGTGCCGGGCTTCAGGCCGAAGAATTTCAGCAGCTCGGCGGGCTTGCGCGATTCGTCCAGCTTCACGTTGTCGGTGCTGCGCGCGCCAGTGTTGGCGACCGCGGCCGCCAGTGGCTGCTGCGCGACCGCACTCGTCGCTATCGGCAAAGCTGCAACGATGACGGAGAGCGCGAAAAGCTTCGTGAAGCGCATTGTTTCCCCCTTAGCTATGAACCCTTTATTGCCGGTCGAGCTTCCACGCCAGTTGTCACGCAATCGTCGTCGATCGACCTTGTTTTTTCGATCAGTGTCGCAATGATCGCCCGCGCGGAGCTGGCCGTGGTCAGCGCCTAGGGCCCGTACAGCCGCCAAACCACCGGCGGCGTTACCACTGCGCTGCGCAAGGGCTTACCGCTGGCATCCGTGGCGGGCTTGAACCTGGCGCGCTGCAGGATGACTTGGCAACCCATGCCGTCCATGGCCGGAATCCCGCTCGGCTTCAGCACATGGCATGCGGCGATCGCGCCCTTCTCATCAATAAACAGGAGAAACTGCGCTTGGCCTTCCTGAGTGCTGGCCTCGTCCGGGTAGTCTTTGTCGGTGAAAACCTGCCGGACGTCCCCACGTGCGGGCTTAGCGATCTGCTTTTGGCCCGCGTCCGTCATGTTCCAGTAGACCCGGAGACCCTCATTACACTTCTCCAGCGTCGCGAGCACTCCCGCCATTGACGCCAGGGCGAGTCTTTCTTCGGCGGCTTTCGCGATATGGAACCCGACCGACGCGGCAGATCGTGCCGCGGCCATGGCCGAAGCCTCGATGCGGAATTTGTCGATGCGGTAAGGCGCATCTTTGATCGCATAGCGCAAGAGCCACGCCTTCATTGGCGCATGGCCGAAATCGACCGAGCCTTCGAGCTGCTGGGCATAACGAGGTGCCGGCTGCTTGTGCGCCAGCAGCAACTCATAGGTATCGCCACTGGGCGAAGGGCGGATGCCAAGGATGGCCGGATTGGCGGACGTTCCGTAGGTCCGCTCGGCATAGCATTCAGTATCGTCGAAATGGACGACCCACGGCTTGATCGGCTGCAGCACCGGCGGCTGTTGCGCCTGGACCGACGCTTCGAGGAAAACAACAGCGGCCACCGCCGCCATGAATTTCGGGGCCTTCATCGACTGAACTCCACACGCACCCGAGCGAGGCGATGGTATCAGCTATTCGCGTTCGCTCCAGCCTGTTCCTTGGCCATCGCGGCGACGAGCTTCAGCGCCTCGTGCGCTGACAGCGCCGCGCCCTCCTGCCATAGCCCCTGGTAGCTCAGATGCTCGCCGGCGAAGACGATCGGGCCTTCGGGCCTCAGCAGCTCGGCATATTGCGCGCCGCGTGAGCCGTTGCCGCCCGGCCCGCCGGCCCACAACGCGCCGACGCCTTCGGAATAAGGGACCAACCCCCAGCCGACCGATACGCCCTTCGACAGCAGCTTCGCCCGGCCTGGATGAAGCGCCTCGACGGACTCGCGGCAGACCTGCAGGCGCCGCTCGTTGCTGTACCCCGCGAATTTCTGCGGATTGTCCTGGTTGGTCCACCCAGCGACATAGGCCGCGACCAGCACGCCCTTGGGCGTCCCGAAGCTGTTCGAGGGGTAGATCACATTTTCGTTCGCGCGGTCGGTCCAGGCGAGGCCGCCGAAGATGTTATCGTCACGCTCCCAGAACCGCGGCGCCTCGAAGCCGACCTTGACGCTGGCCAGGTAATTCACGCCCTTGAGCGCGGCCTTCTTGGCCGGCGAAAAGTCGTTGGGAATCTTCTCGAGCAGGTTGGCGCCGAGGGTGCACACGCAATAGTCGGCTTCGGTGGCGCGATTGCCGGGCCCGTGCTCGATCCGGACGCGGCTTCCGGCGCGGCGGATCGCGGTGACCGGCGAGCGCAGCTGCACGGCCGGCTTCACCTGGCCGTAGATGGCGCGCGCAATGCGATCCATGCCGCCAACCGGCTGGAGCATCGTCGCTTGCATGTCCCAGATATGCTCGAACAGGTACGGCAAAGTGACTGCGGGCGATGGCGCCAGGTCCTTGAAGGCGAGCGCGCCGACCGGCACCGGGGCCTGCGCGTAACCGCCACCGTCGACCGCCCATCCCGACGAGCCGCCGGGCGCATAATTTCCTTTGGCGTCGAGCGACCCGTAGGGGACCAGGAACTGCCGCACCATCGCCAGTTCGTCCTTCGACACCACGCCGTCGAGCGCGTGGCGGTCGATCGCCTTGGCGAGGAGTTCGGCGAGGTGGCCGCGCATGTCCTCGACCATCCGCCGCTCGGGCTGGACCTTGCCGCCAAAGTCCCAGCCGGCGCTGCGGTTGACGTTGACGAACGTTTCGAGCCCGACGCCGAGCTTGCGCGCGTAGGCGAGGATCACCCGGTGCGTGGATGGGATCCGCGCCGGGCCGGCGTTGAAATAGAGCCCGGGCTCGAAGGTCGCGCGTTGGTCCGGCCGGCCCGTCTGGACGATGCGGTCGCCGTTGCGGATCGTCCAGGCGCGCCCGCCGATCCGGTCGCGCGCCTCGAGCACCGTGACGCGGTAACCCGCGCGCTGCAGCTCATAGGCGGAAACCAGACCGGCAATGCCAGCACCAAGAACTACCACCGATCGTCCGGTGGCGCCGGTTTTTGGAAGCTGGAAATTCTCGGCGCCGGCCGGGGCCGGGATCGCCAGCCCGAGCGTTTCCATCGCCATGTAAGCGGCGCCGACGCCGCCGACCCGCCCAATCTGCTCAAGCAGCGCCCTGCGCGTCAGTGCCATCGACTCGCCCCCTGTCGTCAACGCCGGCGGCAGAGTGACAGCAATTCGCGGTCGGCGGCCATAATTTTTCGACAGGCACGCCGCATCGCCTGGCGAACTCAAGCGTTCATGCCCCGACCCCATTCACAAGCGGAGCAAAACCATGGCCGAACATTCCGACACGATCACCACGCTGAACACGCTGATCGCGACGACGATCGACAGCATCACCGGCTACGAGGAGAGCGCGCAAAACATCGACAATGAGCGGCTGCGCGAGATTTTCCGGCAGCGCGCCAGCGAGCGGCAGGAAGTGGTCGGCGAGCTGCGCTCCGAAGTCCGACGTCTGGGCGGCAATCCGGAAGACGACGGCTCCTTCCTCGGCAAAGCGCACCAGCGTTTCGAGGATTTGAAGGCCGCGATCACCGGCCGCGACGAGAAGTCGATCATCAACGAGGTCGAGCGCGGCGAGGATTATCTGAAAGGGAAATGGCAAGCCGCGCTGCAAAGCGGCGATCTGCATGGCGAAACCCACGACCTGATCGAGCGCTGCTATCAGTCGATCAAGTCGGGCCACGACCAGATCAGCAACCTCAAGCATGGGATGGAAAGCCCCTCCCAGGCGTAAGGCGCGCTCGGAATCGACCACCCCAAACGGGGTGGGGCGCGCGGGGCAGCTCTCAGGCCAGCGGAGTTGCCCCGCTTGCCTTCATCAATAACCCATCAGGGCGAGCACTTCGCGGCGGCTGCGCTCGTCCTCGCGGAAAGTGCCCATCATCCGGCTGGTGGTCATCATCACGCCCGGCGTCGAGACGCCGCGTGCGGTCATGCAGGCGTGAGTCGCCTCGATGATCACGGCCACACCCTTGGGCTGGAGGTGTTTCCAGATGGCGTCGGCGACCTGCGCGGTGAGCCGCTCCTGGACCTGCAGCCGGCGCGCAAACCCATGCAGCACGCGCGCGAGCTTGCTGATTCCGACCACCTTGTCGCGTGGTAGATAACCGATCGACGCAGTGCCGATAATCGGCGCCATGTGGTGCTCACAGTGCGATTGGAACGGAATGCGTTTCAGCAGGACGATCTCGTCATAGCCGCCGACTTCCTCGAACGTGCGGCTCAGGTGCTCGGCGGGGTCCTCCGCGTAGCCTTTGGCATATTCGCGCCAGGCGCAAGCGACGCGGCGCGGCGTGTCGAGGAGCCCCTCGCGGTCCGGATCGTCTCCCGCCCAGCGAATCAGGGTCCGGACGGCCTCCTTCACGTCGGGCGGCACGTCAGACCGGGCGTCGGAATCGACGAGGTCGCCGTCTTCCGGCTCGCCATGTTCGAACGGCGGATTCATGCGCGAAGCTCCCGCTCGATGTCGGCGGCGACCTCGGCCGCCTGCTCACGGATGTCCGGCACGGCAATGATCTCCCAGTAACGCCCCTTGGTCAGAGGGCCCATTGCCCATAGATGCTCCCCGGCGCGACAAGTTCCGTCGACCTCAATCCCGATCCCCAAATGGTCGGGCCGGACGTTGCCCGCATCGAGCAGGCTGCGGATCAACGGGTCCCTGGTTCGCACCATCGAATGGAGCGGCCCGGTGCAATTGAACGCATAGGCAAAGGATTCGCGTTGCAGGGCGCCGGAGCGGCGACGGCGATACTCGACCTTGATCCCGCCGTTTGTTTCGCGTGCGCCAACGATCCGGCCGGCGATGATCTCGAGCCGCCCCTCGGCCACCAGTCTCGCGATCGTTGCGCCGACTTCGGGGGCAATGCGGTGGCGGTGTACGTCCCACCATGGCCGCGCATGACGCAGGAATCGGTGCTGCTCGTCGGCGGTGAAGCTTTGCCACAGCGGATGGCTGTGCGGCCGCAGGCTGTCGACCGCCGCGCGCCAGCCCACTTCGGCGCTACGCCGGCGCAGCCAGCGCCAGAGGCCGCGCACATTGCCGGCCGGCACGTCGCCAAGCTCGACCGGCGCCGGATCGAAGTCGGCGTGCGAGCGCGGAATCAGCCCGCGCCGCGACAAGGCGACGATGCGGCCGCGGTGGCCGGCAGCATTAAGTGACAGCACGAGGTCGACCATCGTCAGCCCGGTTCCGACGAGTAGCGCCGCTTCGGATGTCTCGGCGAGCTCGGCGACGGCGCCGCGCGCGTCGACGCCCCAGGGATTGCTCACGAAGCGATGGCCGACGCGAGCGAACGCGCGCAGCGGTTCGGGCTCCTGGTTGCCAAGAGCGAGAACGAGCGCATCCGCCTCGGCGGACGAGCCGTCGTCGAAATCAAGTCGCCAACCGCCGTCGGCTTGCGTGGCGGCAACCGCGATAGCCTTGACTGGCTCGGCACAGCCGCTCGCCACGGCCCCGTCGAGTATCTGGCCGAGGTAGCGCGCGAAAAACCGCCGTTGGGCAAACCCGCGGCGATCACCGCCTTCAGCCTCGAACGCCTTGGCGAAATGGTCGGGCTCTCCCGCGAGGGCGCTCATGCCCTCGGCGCGGACATTGAGCAGATGCGCGGGCTCGGTGGTCGAATAAGCGACGCCTCGGGCCATCCTGCCACTGCCGTCGATGAGCATCGAGCGGATCCCGCGCCGAGCCAGTTGCGCGGCGAGGATCGTGCCGGAAGCACCGCCGCCGACGATCGCGACCGCCGTTCGGCGGTCAGATCTCATAGTCAGGCCAGTTCTCCGGATTTGCCGCGCCGGCTTTGCGGGCCTGGATGTGATCGTAAATGCGGGTCACGGTCCGGCCCGCCGTTTCGCTGAACCACCCCGGCACGACCGCGTGCACCATCGCCGCGCAGCCGGCGCCGATGAGCTCCGCCCCGATCTTGACCGCGCCGCGCCCGTGGCCACCCCAGGTCATCCCGAGCGAGCGCGGATGCTCGACGAACAGCCGGTGGACGGCTCCCCCTTGCTGGCTGACGTGCTGCTTGCTGGCCATGGCCGCTGCCCCTCGAATGTCTGGCGACCCCGACAGGATTCGAACCTGTGGCCCTCAGATTAGGAATCTGATGCTCTATCCTGCTGAGCTACGGGGTCGCTGGGGGCCGGAATAAGGGCTGCGGCCCCGCCAATCAATTGACCTGGTTCGGCGGCGTCACCGGAAGCGGAAGCGGTGCAACCGGGACACCGTCGTCAACCAGAGATTTGGCCTGCTCCAGCGTCGCGCTGCCGTGGACCTGCTCTGGCTCGATCTCGCCGCTGTGAATCTTGCGCGCGGTATCGGCGAACTCGTTGCCGACCCATCGCGAGCCCTTGAGCAGCTCGGCCTGCATCGCGGCGAGCTTCGCGAGCGGATTGCCGGCTCCCTTGCGCGGTACGCGCGGGGCCATCGGCGCCTTGGCGACGTTCGCCGATTGGCACAAAGGGCATTGGACAAGGCCGGCGCCCTGTTGCTCGTCGAAGTCGGCGGAGGAGCGGAACCACGCTTCGAAGGTTTCGCCCCCGTCGCGGCATTGAAGGTCGAACACGATCATAAGTTCACCGCGTCGGGGATAGGCCGGCGGTGGTTAAGCGCGGGTATGCGCGAGCGCACGTCGGAGATGCGCTTGAGGTCGATGTCCGCGAAGCCGACGCCTTGGTCGTCACCCATGTCGAGCAGCACTTCACCCCACGGATCGACAACCAGGCTGTGGCCGAAGGTGGTGCGGCCGTCCTCGTGATGCCCCACCTGCGCCGCGGCAACGACAAACAGGCCCGCTTCGATGGCACGAGCGCGAAGCAGGACGTGCCAATGCGCCTTGCCGGTCGGCACGGTGAACGCCGCGGGAACCGCGATGACATCGGCGTCGGATTCGGCAAGGCGGGCAAACAGGCCCGGGAACCTCAGGTCATAGCAAATCGTGAGGCCAAGCCTGCCGACCGGCGTGCCGTTCACCAGCACCACGCCCTTTCCAGCCGCATAAACGTTTGACTCGCGCCAGCTTTCGCCAGTTGGGAGATCGACGTCGAACAAGTGGATCTTGTCATAGGTCGCGCGGATCTCCCCCTCGCGGTCGATGACGAACCCGCGATTAGCGACCTTGCCGTCGTCCGCGAGCACCGCCAGCGAGCCGATGTGCAGCCACAGCCGATGCCTGGCCGCAGCTTCGCGGCAAGCCCCCAGGACCTGATCTTGCTCCGGTGGCCGAAGAACTTTCGCCGCGCGCCCTGCATCGCGGTCGAGCAGTCCCGACATTTCCGGCGTGAAAAGCATCTCTGCCCCGCCCGCGGCGGCCTGTTGAACGGCATCGACCAATGCCCGGCCATTCGCCTCGGGATCGATCCCGCTGTTCGACTGAAAGAGCGCGACGCGGGTCATCCGTCAGGCCGCGATCAGCCCGTCGAGCTTGCCGTCGCGATCCAGTGCCACCAGGTCATCGCAGCCGCCGACATGCTGCTCGCCGATGAAGATTTGCGGGACAGTGGTCCGGCCGCCCGCGCGCTGGACCATGACCTGCTTGTCCGCCCCGCCGAAGTCGACCGAAATCTCCTTGAATGCGACCCCTTTCGATTCGAGCAGCATCTTCGCCCGCCAGCAATAGGGACAGAAGGTCTTGGTATAGATTTCAACGACCGGCACGCAGCACTCCTTCGAGCCGATACTTAGGCATCAGCATCAACGCATCAACTGCGAAGGTTTCACCACGCGCGCCCAACTTACCAATTCGACCCTCGCCGCGCCGGCACGCTTGAGCGTCCTGGCGCACGCCTCGGCGGTGCTGCCGGTGGTCAAGACGTCGTCGATCAAGATTATGGTCTTGCCGGTCACGATGTTCTTGTCGCGAACGCGGAAGGCCCCGGCGACCGTCTTGCGCCGCTGTAGCGGGCTCATGCCCTTGAGCGATGGGGTGCGCCGCACGCGGCCGAGCGCGAACGGGTCGGAGGCAATGCCGAGCCGCCGCGACAGCGCCGCGGCGACCAGCGCCGACTGGTTGAACCCGCGCGTCCACAGGCGCGTGCGATGGAGGGGCACCGGCACCAGCAGTCGGTCAGCTCCCTCGCCCACCAGCGGCGCCATGTAGCGAGCCATGGTGCGCGCGATCGCGACCTTGCGGCCATATTTGAGCCGGATCGCAAGGCTTCGCGACAATTCGGCATAGACGACGGCCGCCCGGATGCGAGCGATTCGCGGCGGCCTGGCAAGACATACTCCGCAAGTCGTCTGCTCGGTCGCCTGCAGCGGCAGTCCGCAGGTCGAACAGCCGGATTCGCCGAGAAACTCGATTGTCTTCCAGCAGTCGGGGCAGAAGCTATGAACGTCGGCGACAATCGTACCGCAACCGGCGCAGCGCGGCGGCAGCGCAAAGTCGAGCATCCAGCGAGCCCCGGCTCGCACCGATTCCCAAGCCATCGGCCGCTTGTCGCTTGGCAGACGCCAGCGCACAAGCGCCGCCGTGGCCGAACTGTTCGACATGAATGTCCGCGCGCTGCGCCGCGACCGGGCAGCCCGGAGTGGCGTCGAGCTGTTCCTCTACGAGCGGGCATTCGACGACTGCCTGGAGCGCCTCGCGCTGATGCCGCGAAGGTTCGAACGCGCGTTGCTCATCGGGTGCCCCGATGCCGGATGGCCCAAGCGGCTCGGCAGCCATTCGAGCAGCGTCGACGTGCGAGACCCCGGCCGATTGTTCGCCGAGCGAGCCCATGGCGAGCAGATCATGGAGGATCGCTGGGTGCCGCCCGAGGCCGCTTATGACCTCGTTGCAGCGGTCGGGACGCTCGATACGGTCAACGAACTCCCCCTCGCGCTGCGTCTGATCCGCCATTCGCTGCGATCGGGCGGACTGTTCCTGGGCGCGCTATCCGGCGGCGAGACGCTGCCGCAGCTGCGAATGGCGATGCGCGCGGCCGATGCCGTCTCCGCGGGCGCGGCGCCGCACGTCCATCCGCGGATCGAGGCGGCGGCGCTCGCGCCGCTACTGTTGGACACTGATTTTGTCGATGCGGTGGTCGACGTCGACCGCATACCAGTGGCCTACCCTTCATTAGATCGCCTGATCAGCGACCTTCGCGCGATGGCAGCAACCAGCGTCCTGCAGTCTCGCGCGCGCTTCGTCAGCAGGCGCGCGCTCGCCGCAGCGCGGCGGGCTTTCGCCGACGCCGGCGACGGTGCGCGCACGGTGGAAACCTATGAAATCCTGCATTTCGCGGCGTGGGCGACGAATAAGGGCTGAGACTGCGTTAACTCTAGACCTTAGAAGGGTTGTTAACCCTGAGGCCGGTAAACACTCCTCGTGGACGTGGACCAGAGGAGGGTGGCGTGATCGCTATCCGGACAATCTTGCGCAAGCTCCGTGCCGATGAGCGCGGGGCGACTGCGATCGAATACGGGCTGATTGCTTCGCTGATCGTCATCGCCATGATGACGGGCCTTCAATCGATGGGGGGCGGCGTCGGCGGCATGTGGGGCAAGCTCGGCAACTCGGCAAACACCTACATGCCGTAAGCGGCCTGAGGTCAGCTCCGTCGCGTCCCGTAAACCACCAGCTTGACCTTTTGACCCGGGACCAGCCGGCTGTTCGCTGCAAGCCCGTTCAACGACAAAAAGCGATCCAGCTTGAAGTCGCGGTAGGCCATCCGGCTGGCCATTGACTGAACTGTATCGCCCGCCCTCACCGTCTCGACGTGGATGATCCGCGGGCGGATGGCCGCGGCTTCGGCCGGCGTGATCCGGCGCAGCGAATTGATCATCGTGGCAAACGGTTGAACCCCGTAGCCGCCCGGCGTCAGCATCACGAAATAGTAGATGCGCTGCGCGTCCCACTGATAAGCCGCGACGCTCGCATCGATCAGCCCGGAATTCGTGTTGATGCGCGCCGTCGTGATCGCGGCCGGCATGCCATTGATCGTGACGTGCCGAGGTGGCGGTACCGGATAATTGGCCTGGCCTTGCGTCAGACCACGGAAAGCCAGCAGCACCGCATTGTCGAGCGTCCCGTTGTACTGCCCGCCGCGGAACTGCGCCTTGCCGGCAGATCCGGAAATGGTCACCGCATCGGTCCCGTTGGACATCAGATAGCCCTGCGGCACGGTGAACTGAATGCGCAGGTCCGGATGGGTGAAGGTCGGGCCCTCGATGACGCCCTGCGCGGGGTCGTCGTCGACGAAAATTCCTTCCAGCTGGCGGAGAAATGAATCGCGGTTGCGGATACCGGTTCCGAGGCGGCCGGTCGCCCGCGCCTCCGCAAGCGCGCGCTGCATGCGGTTCTCGCTGAGCGGATGCGTGCTCGCCCATTCCGGGGTTTGGCGGTTGGTCCGGCCCTGGACGCGCGCCTGGAGGATACTCTGGCGGGTGAGCGCAGCGAGGATGCCGGCCGCGCCCGCCGGATCGTAGCCCGCCGCCAGCATGTACCTGAGGCCGAGCGTGTCGGCCTGATATTCCTGGTCACGCGAGAAGCTCAGCATATCGAGCCGCGATCGCGCCGTCAGGATATCGGAAATACCGGAGCCGAAGATCGCGCCGATGATCTGGCCGAACACGCCAAGCGGATTGCGCTGCGCATATTGCTCGCGGATGTGGGCGTGATTGGCGGCGACGTGGCCAACTTCGTGGCCGAGCGCGAACGCGAGCTGGGACTCGTCGTCCATCAGGCCCATCAGCTGGCGGGTGATGTAGATGTAGCCCCCGGGCACCGAAAGCGCGTTCTCGACCGCCGAATTGAGCGTCGTGAAGTGAAGCGCCTGGCCAGGATTGGTGACGCCCGAGAACGCGCCGACCCTGCGGCCAACGCTCTCGACATAAGCCGCGCGCGGCCCGGTCTCGGCGCCGCCGAGCTCCTGCACCAGCTGGGAATGCTGGCGCTGCGCCTCGGCGACGTCCTGCGGGCTGAGGTAACGCAAGCGCTGCGCGGCTGCCGGCGTGACCGCCAGCGCCGCGGCAGCCAACAAAAGAAACTTGTTACGCATGATCGCCATCAGCTTGCCTTTTTCACGCACGAACTAAGCGCGGAAATTTTGAACGGAGAATGACTGGCGCCGGTTCCGAAAGGGCCGCGTATCAGCCGATCGCGAGGAACTTGGCTCGGCGCTGCGCGCGCAGCTCGTCGGGCCCGAGCTCACCACA
>DATENV010000147.1:0-2514 GCA_035274805.1 Sphingomicrobium sp.
CGAGATCGCCGGACTCACCGGCACCGATCGCGAGATGTTGATCGATACCTGCGGCACCGGCGGTGACGCCACCGGGACCTTCAATGTCTCCACGGCCACCGCGTTCGTCGTGGCGGGCGCGGGGCTCAAGGTCGCCAAGCACGGCAACCGCTCGGTCTCCTCGCTCTGTGGCTCGGCCGACGTCGTGGAAACGCTCGGCATCAGTCTCGATCTCACGCCGCAAAAGGTGGCCCGGTGTGTGGACGAGGTCGGGATCGGCTTTCTCTATGCACCGTTGCTCCACACGGCGATGAAGCACGTGATGCCGGTCCGTCGCGAGATGGCGATCCGCACCGTCTTCAACATGCTCGGGCCGCTGACGAACCCGGCATCCGCCAACGCGCAGATCATCGGCGTGTACTCGCCGGCGCTGACGGAGCCGCTCGCGCGCGTGCTCGCCGAGCTCGGCACCGTGCGCGCGTTCGTCGTTCACGGCGCGGACAACCTCGACGAGATCTCCAACACCGGCGAGAGCCGCGTGTCCGAGGTTCGCGAGGGCATGGTGCGCTCCTACACCGTGCGGCCGGAAGACTTCGGTCTCGCCCGGACGACGATCGCCGAGCTGATCGGTGGCGACCGCGAAGAGAACGCGCGCATCATCCGCGCGATTCTCGACGGCGAGGCCGGCGCCAAGCGCGACATCGTCCTGATGAACTCCGCCGCCGCCCTCGTCGCCGGCGCCAAGGCCCGCGACCTCAAGGACGGCGTCGGCCTCGCCGCCCACGCCATCGACTCCGGCGCCGCCCTCCGCAAGCTCGAAGCCCTCGTCGGCCTCAGCCAAAGACTCGCCGAAGAAAAATAGCCGAAGGGAGCCAGGTCGTCGCGCGCGGGTAGTGCGGCCGCCACAGACGCCTAGCTGTGAAGTCTCGCGAGGTTGTCTGCAGGAGAGTTGTCCATCCGAGCCTTCTCGGAGACTCTGGAAGTCGCCAAACACCCAGAGATCTCGCTAAGGAGACCCGGATGAACATCCACAAGAATGCCCGATTGACGCTGCGAGGTCGAGAGGAAGCCGTGCGCCTGGTGAGGACCATCGGTTACTCCGCGCGCCGTGCCGCGCGCGTGCTCGGCACTACGGACGGCACGGTTCGAAAGTGGGTGGCCCGCGCCGCCAGCGGGCACCCCCTCGCCGATCGCAGCTCGCGGCCGCATCGCAGCCCGCGCGCGACGGCGGCGGCGGTGGTGCTGCGGGTGAAAGTTTTGCGGCAGCAGCGCCACACTTGCGCGGAGATCGCCGCCGCCGTGGGTATCAGTCGCGCGACGGTGGCGCGCCTGCTCGCGCGGTGCGGCTGGTCGCGCCTGCAGGTCGTGGAGCTGCCGCCGACCTCGCGGCGATACGAACGCGCGCACCCCGGCGAACTGCTGCATTTGGACATCAAGAAACTGGCGGCCATCGTGCGGCCCGGCCATCGCATCAGCGGCGACCGCCGGGATACCGTGCGCGGGGCGGGCTGGCAGTTCAATCACATGGCCATCGATGATGCGTCGCGCTGGGGGTTTGGCGAGATGCTCGCCGACGAGCGCGGCGGCACCGCGGCCGGCTTTCTGCGCCGGACCGTGCGTGGCCTGCGGCGCTTGGGCGTCCGGGTCGCCGCCGTCATGACCGACAACGGGGCGTGCTATCGCTCGCGCCGCTTTGCGCACAGCTGCCGCCGGCTGGGACTGCGGCACCTCTTCACTCGCCGCTACACACCGCGTACAAACGGCAAAGCAGAGCGGTTCATCAAAACCGCCCTGCTCGAATGGGCGTACGGGCGGCTCTATCGGGATTCCACGGAGCGACGCTTGGCGCTCACGCGCTGGCTGCATCACTACAACTGGCATCGCCCGCACAGCAGCCTTGGCGGCCGTCCGCCCATGGCTCGGATCCTTGCTGCAGACAACCTCCTGCGAGTACACACCTAGCGGTAGTGCGCCGTTTGGCCTCCTGACGGGAAGTGCGACTTAGAGGCGCGCCACGGCTTCGCCGGGGCGCGACGAACATTTGGGGGCTTGGGGGCCATTTCGGGGCCCCCATCTGAAAAAGAAACCGCGCTCACAGGGGCGAATGAGCGCGGTCGAGCCGGCGTTCGGCTAAGCGATGCGGTTCCGGCGGGCGCCAGTTCCGCGGTTCCGTTCGTCTGCTCGTTTTACAGGAAGAGCAATCGGAATGCCGAACCCGAACCCCCGAATTCCTGCGATTTTTCGGGGACGGCAGGCGGCGCCACTATGGCCTGGAATGCACACTGTTGCCGAGTCCAGGGTGAACCATTGCCCTGTTTTGCCCGTCGGTCTGGTGCGGTGCTTGCGCCCTTGCGGCGGGCGGCCGTACAATGACGCCGGTACCGCCGTCGCGCTCAAGTTCTCGTCGTCCCTGTCTTTCCGTTGGCGCCCCGGCGGGATGGCTCGCAGCGCGGAGTTCTAGAACACCGACAGAGGAGTCGGAGTGAAGGCACGCGTCCCGCGGTATCACCGCATCGCCGAGTCGCTCCGCGACCG
>DATENV010000148.1:0-3640 GCA_035274805.1 Sphingomicrobium sp.
TTCCACAACGATGTCGTCGCGGTCGCCAACGAGCGCGTGCTGTTCGCGCACGAGCAGGCGTTCGCCGACAAGCCGGCCCTCCTCGAAGCCTTGGACCGGCTGGTCCCCGGGTTCGAATATGTCGAGGTTCCTGCCGCCGACGTCCCGATCGCGGACGCGGTGCGATCGTACTTGTTCAATGCCCAGCTGGTCACGCCGCCGGACGGCGAGCCGGCGCTCATCGTGCCCAACGAGGCACGCGAGACGCCAAGCGTGTGGCGGTGGATCGAGCGGCATCTCGCCGGCAACGGCCCGATCCGCCGCGTCGAGGTGGTCGATGTCCGCCAGTCGATGGCCAATGGCGGCGGCCCCGCTTGCCTCCGTCTCCGGGTCGTCGCCGATCCGGCCACCGTCGATCCGCGCTTCCTGGTTGACCATGCGAAGCTCGATAGGCTCGCCGAGGTCATCGGCCGCCATTGGCCCGAAGCGATCCACCACGAAGAGCTGCAGCAGCCCGCGCTGATTGCCGACATCGAGCGCGCTCGCGCCGATTTGCTCGAGGCGCTCGATCTGCTCGAGCTTGCCTAGGTCGCGTCCCGGAATGGGATTTAAGCAAGCGCGATTTTAACCCTGTTCAGTAAGCAATTTCCGGCTCAAAACGGCCATCGACGCGTTCAAACGTTAACGATGGTCATGCTGAAAAAGATCGGACGGCTCTTCCAGATCAAGACGCGCCTCGAGGCGTGGCTAGTGATTTATGCCATCGCGCTCGGCGCGGTGGAGCGCGGACGGCTGTACCTCGAGACCTATCCCGGTTGGGGCGGCTGGATGCTCGCGCTGGCCTGCACCGGCGTCGTGTTCATCGCCGGCGGCAAGCTGCTCGATTCGGTCAGGCCGGCCGCGCCCGCGCTCGTTGCTGGAGCTTATCGCGCGCCGCAGCGGCGCCACACGGTCACTGGTCGTAATCGACCCACGCGCCTGCCGAACCGTCGCGGTTCAGAGTCACGGATTTCGCACCGCACAGATTGACCCCGGCCCAGGTGACCGGGCCGGATCCCGGCACGTTCGCACGAATATCGAAGGCGCAATCGGGATCGCTGAAGTTCAGCGACCTGCGCGCGCCGGCGGACGGCGCGGGCCCGAGCGGCTTCCAGTCCTGCGTACCCGCGCGGCGGATCGACAGCTCGGCAAGCGCGGCGTTGGTCCCGTTGACGAGCGTGAAGTTGGATGCGCCCGCGGCGATTGCCGGGGGCGCCGACGCCGCCAGTGCGGCGATGATGACGAGTCGCTTCATGCGCCCGAGCATATACCCGGACGCATGGCGCGAAAATCGGGAAATCAAAAAGGCTTAAGCGGCGAGGTCGGTGTAGTTGCGGCGAGTCCCGCTCCAGAACACCGGTGCAGCCGCCGGGCCGTGCGTGAGCGCTTCCTTCAGCGGCAATGCCGTGGAGCAGAACGCGCACTCGGCCGACATGCGGCCGATGATCCAGTGTGTCCGGCCGCAGCCGGGGCAGTGATTGACTTCGCCATCATGATAGACGGCATGATAGCCCCGCGCGTTCGGGTTGAAGGCTGTACGGCGGGACTCGATCGAACTCAGCATGGTGCGTTCCTTCGAAACCATTTTGATCCGTCAACGAGCGTCGAATCGTTAGGTTTCATCGATGGTCCGTGATTGGCGCATCCGTGTCACGCTGGCCACACCCCCCTGTTCCATGCCGGGACAAAGCGCGGGGAACCGTTACGCAGGCGCGACAATCGGCTAAAGCCCGCTGTGGATATTAACCATTGCTTATCCATTCGCGAGCGATGGTCGGCGGATGCGGAGCGGAGGGGCAAGTGGAGTCCAACGAGCGTTACTACCGTCGGCGAGCGATTGAAGAGCGGATGGCGGCCCAGCGCGCAGTGACCGAAACGGCGCGCGCCTGGCACAGCAAATTGGCGGAAGATTTTGCGGAGCGCGCGGGCGCCAGCAGTGTCCCGGCCTACAACGCCACCGTCACCGCTTCCGCCACCGCCAACGGCTGATCCAGCAGCCGAGATTCCCGCGGGATCCGCGGCGCCGCCGCGCGCACCCGTTTCCCACTTTAGCCAACCACCGAACGAGCGTGATCGCGTCGCGGTCGAGGGTTGCGCCGGCCCCATCCTCCTCCTATGTCGCGCCCCTGCCGTTTCCCGGCACCACGCGCCCGTAGCTCAGCTGGATAGAGCACCAGACTACGAATCTGGGGGTCAGAGGTTCGAATCCTTTCGGGCGCGCCATTTCCCGACGATTGTCAGCATAGAAGGCGGCTCTTAGAGCTTGCCAGTGATGCGCACGCTTGTCTGGCTCCCCCTTCTCCTGCTCGGCGCGTGCAGCACGCCAGGCGGCCCCTACCCTTCGCTGCGCCCGCGCGCGGCCGAGGCGACCGATCCACGGCTGCCGGTCGTGCGGCCGATCAACGAGCGGCCGGTGACGGCCGGTCTAAGCGCGCGGCTGTCGGCGCTGGCCGACCAGGCGCAAGGCGGCAGCGCGGCGTTCGATAGCGCCGCTTCCGAGGCCGAGCGGCTTGCCGCCGCGGCCGGCGCAGCCCAGAGCGAGAGCTGGATCGCGGCGCAGGAGGCGCTGACCGCGGCAATCGCGGCGCGGCGGCCGACCGCGGACGCGCTCGCCGACATCGACGAGATTGCGGCAACCTCGCTCCAGACGCAGCGCGGGATCGCGCCGAACGATCTCGCGGCGATCCAGCGCGCGGCGGCGCAGGTCGCGGCGATCGACGCCCGCCAGGCCGAGCGAGTGAAGGCCATCCAGCGGCGGCTGGGCCTTTGAGATAAATTACCGTCAGAGGCGGCTGTGCGGCACCGCGCTCGGCTTGTTCGAACTTCCCCATTTGCCTAAGTTGGTCCAAACTCGAGCAAATCGGCCAAGACTCGGAAAAAGGGGGAATGTTCATGCGCAAGCTCGTCATTGCCGCGGCCCTGCTGTCCACCGCCCTCGCTTCTCCCGCCCTCGCGCGCGACGGCTCCCCCTATGTGGGCGTCGACGCCGGAATCATGAAACCCGACACCTTCGACCTGCGCTTCGTCAACTCGACAACGGCGGTCAGCGACGCACTCCAGCTGCGGCACAAGGTGGGCTACGATATCGACGGCGTCTTCGGCTACGATCTCGGCATGTTCCGGGTCGAAGGCGAGCTCGGGTACAAGCGGGCGCGCCTCAAGGACGCCACCGCCGAGCAGGCCGCGCTAGCCGCGGTCCTGCTGCCCAACCAACCGCTCAATTATACCGCGACCGGCCGCGGCACCTTCTGGTCGGGCATGATCAATGCGCTGTTCGACCTAGGCCCGAGCGACGGGCTCAACGGCTCGATCGGCGCCGGCGTCGGTTATGTCCGCGCCAGCTACCGCGCGGGCCTAATTCCGAGCAACACGCTCAATTTTACCAGCTCTGACTCCGCAATCGCGATGCAGGGCCTGGCCGAGCTACGCATGCCGGTTTCCCAGAACATCGATCTCGGCCTCAGGTACCGCTACTTCCGGACCGAGCGGCTGAAGTTCGGGGCCTTCTGCGTGACGAGTTGCCCGAGCACGACGCCGTTCCATCTCAATGGCCGGTACGTGTCGAACAGCGTGCTCGCCAGCCTGCGCTATAATTTCGGGGTTGCGCCCGCGCCGCCGCCAC
>DATENV010000149.1:0-10035 GCA_035274805.1 Sphingomicrobium sp.
CAGGCCCAGCGTCGGCGGGCCGTCGATTACCACCAGGTCGAACGCCTCCCTCGCTTCGGCGATGACCTTGCGAATGCGGCCGGTCGACAAGAGGTCGGCCGGATTGGGCGGCAGCGGTCCGCTGGGCAAAAGCCACAGGTTCACGTGCTGGGTTTCGACGACGTGATCCTGCAACGGATCCTCGGTCGTCAGCAGCTTACTAAGGCCGATGCGGTCGTTAGCCGCCTTGAACGCGGGCTTCCTCAGGTCGCAGTCGACCAGCAGCACGCGGCGCTCGCGGCGGGCGAAGTTCTGGGCGATCGCCAGCGCCGACGAGGATTTACCCTCGGCTGAGCGGGTGCTGGTGACCAGCAGCACCTTGGGCATGCCTTCTTCGGTGCTGAAGCGAAGCGCGGCGACGATCGCCGAATAGGCTTCCGAGATGATCGACGTCGGATTCTTCAGATCCTCGACAAACGAGTCCCGCGCCGCGGTCCTGGGAACCGCGCCGAGGCATGCCAGCGACAGTTTGCGGCGCACGTCGTCGCGGCTCTTGATGGTGTCGTTGACGAATTCCAGCCCGATCGCGCTGATGATTCCGGCGACGAGGCCAAGGCCCAGGCCGAACAGCAGGTTCATCAGCAGATTGGGCTTGAACGGGAAGGTCGGCGTCTGGGCGCGGTCAACGATCGACACCGGCGCCATGCCGACTCCGCCGGCGACTCCGATCTCCTTGTAGCGCTGCAGCAGCGCATCATAGAGGCTGCGGTTGGTGTCCACCTCGCGCTGCAGGATCGTATATTGGATGCTGCGGCCCCTTAGGTTAAGGACGTCGCCCTTGAGGCCGGCTACCCGCGCTTGGAGCGCTCGCTCGGCCGAAGCGGCCGCGCGATAATCGGCCAGAAGGCTGTTGATCCGCCCTGACGAGGCCTGCGACACTTGGCCGGCGATCTGCCGCTGGAGCTCGCTGATCTGCGCCTGCAGGCTCTGCATCTCCGGATGCTCGGGCTTCATGAACTCCCGCTTCTGCTGATATTCGCTCTGCAGCCTGGCGACCTCCTGGCGAAGCGGAAGCACGGCGCTGTTGACTTCGCTGGTCGGTCCGGTCGCGAGCGCTTGCCGGTAGGCACCTTCCGCGGAGATGCGCCGAGCGGTTGCCGCCGCCAGCGCGCTATTCAGCTGGACCAGCGATTCACCCTGCAGCGAGTTGGTGTCGCTGCTGGTCGATTGCTTCCCGTCGGAGCTCGCGCCGGCGGTCGTGATGATCCCTTGCTGCTGCGCATAAGCCACCACCGCGCGTTCGGAGCGCTCGAGGTCGCTGCGGGTCTTGTTGATCTGCCGCTCGAGGAAATTGCGGGCATAGGCGGACGCCTCGTAGCGACGCTGGAGCGCGGTATTGATGAAACTGTCGGCAATCCCGTTCGCGACCAGTGCAGCCAGCTGCGGCGAGGTCGAATCGTAGCTGAACTTGATCAGCTGCCCGTCCTCGGGCGCGATGACTTTCAGTCCGCCCTGGACGAAGCCGGTCGCGACCCGCAGCCGCTGCGAGGCATCCGCGTCCTGGGCAACGACATCGGGATTGTTGGCGAGGTTCAGCTCCTGGGCGGTGCGCTCGGCAACGGCGCGGCTGCCGAGCAATCCGACCTGGGTGGCGATAAAGTCGTAGCTGTTGGACGCCTGGCTGTCCTGCTGCCGCGATTGCTCATCGCTGACCGCGACCGTGGGCGGGTTGGCCTCGAGCGTGACGCCGGCCCGATAGACCGGCGTGGTGAGAAGCGAGACGATGATTGCTCCGGCCAGCCCGACCCCGATTGCCCCGAGGACCAGCCAGCGCCAGTGATGCAGGATCCGCATCAACGTTGGGAAATCGAGGATCGCGGCGGCGGAGTAGCTGCGCTGCCCCGCACCCAGGCTCGACCCGTCGGCCGGATAAGAGGCGATCGGCCATTGCCCCTCGTTCCTGACGACGATGTTGGTGTTCACTTGGCCGGGCCCCTTCCTACAGCGGCCCGAAGATCGACAGCAGCGGAATGCTCTGCAGGATCTGCTTCTGCGCCGCCTTCACCGACGAGCCGTCGACGACGACGATATCGCCGGGATAGATTTGAGGATCGGGCGCCTGGCCGCGGCGAATGGCGGTCAAGTCGAAGGCAGCGGCCTGGCGTTGGCCGCCGATGGTCCGGAACACGGCGACGCGGCGCGCATTGGCGTCGTCGGCAGTCCCTTTCGCCATGGCGATCGCCTGGATCAGCGAGACGGTACCGCCCACGGGAAACGAACCGCCTTCACGAACCGCGCCATCGACGGTCACGACATGCGCGGTCGACGCCTTGATCGCGACGCTCACGTCGGGATGCTCGAGATATTTGGCGCCGAGCTTCTGCGTCAGCTGCTCGTCAAGCTGCTCGGTCGTCAGGTTCGCCGCGGTCAGCTGGCCAATCAAGGGAAGCGAGATGTTGCCGGCCAGGTCGACATCATATTCGCCGGACAGGTCGCTCATTCGGAACACCTTGATCGCGAGCTTGTCCATTGGCGCGATCTTGTAGTTCGCGCCCAACGTCTGGAACGTCACCTCGTCGGGCGCAGCAAGCGGCCGGTCGTAGGGAATCGTACCGCCGCGGGTGTCTGCACAGCCGGCCAGCAAGCCCAATCCGACAGCGTAAATGACTGCCAACCGGCGACGGGGCGCTTGACCAGACAACACGATCGCTCCTCACAAAGGCAAGCGATTAGCCAAAGTCGACTAACATCAGGCCATAACGACTATTCTTCCGGCGCGGTCAAATCAATCGGCGGCGCCTTGCTAGCGGCGCGTGTCGAGGAGCCAACGGTCGGGACCCTCGATCGCCAAAGCCGTAAGGACGCCCGTTCGGTAGGCGCCCGTGTCGATCCCGATCCGGTTGGAACGCTGCTCGACCTCGCTCGCGATCGTATGTCCGTGCACCACCATGAAGCCGTGATCGGTATCGTCGGACAGGAAGGGCTGGCGGATCCACCGCAGATCAGCCTGGCTCTGCTCTTCCAGCGCGACGCCGGGCCTGATTCCCGCGTGGACGAAGAGATAATCGCCAAACCGGCAGCTATCGGCGAATCCCTCGAGGAACCGGACATGCTCGTTCGGGATCGCCCTTCGGACGATGGCGAGTGCCTCGTCGTCGCCCAGACGCTCCAGCTGCTCGGGTTCGACTCCGTAGCTTTGAAGGCATTCCGAGCCGCCGAACCAGCGCCACTTGGTAATCAGCTCCGCGTCGCCGCCAAGGATGCGCAACAGGACTTCCTCGTGATTGCCGAGCAGGAATTCGGTGCGGATCCCAGGTCGCCGGTAGGTGCGCAGCCGCTCCAGCACCTGCGCCGAGCTCGGGCCGCGGTCGATCAGGTCGCCAACGAAGACGAGCAAGGTCTGGGCCGCGGGATGACGCTGAAGCTCGGCGTGAATCTTGGCGAGTAGGTCCTCGAGCAAGTCGAGCCGGCCGTGGATGTCGCCGACGACATAAGCGCGATAGCCGGGAGCGCCGGCAGGGGCGCCGCCGCGTCGCGAAGAGGATCCCAAGTTCATGCGATTTCGGCCAGGGCCTTGAGGTACGCCTCGATTACCACCGTCTCGCTAAACTCCCCCTGAACCCGGCGACGGGCTGCCTCGCCCATGGCCAGCCGCCGCGCGGCCGGCAAATCCGCCATCCGGCGCATCGCGTCCGCGAGCGAAACGGCATCGCTGACTTGGCAAAGATGACCGTTGACGCCCTCCTCGATGATATCGCGGCAACCCGGTACGTCGCTCGCGATTGCCGGGCGAGCCATCGCGCCCGCTTCAAGCAGCACGCGCGGCATGCCTTCGCGGTAGGAGGGCAGGACGACGGCGGTCGCGGCGGCAATGAACGGACGGACGTCATCGGTCACGCCGAGATAATCGATCACGCCCTCCTCCACCCAGGAATCAAGCTGATTGGGTCCCACCCCCGTGCGGTTCCCCGGATCGATCGGGCCAAGCAGCTGGAAGCGAACATGCGGAAGATCCTCACGTAGCTTGCGGGCGGCGTCGACGAACTCGACGACACCCTTGTCGCGCAGCAGGCGGGCGATGAACAGGAAGGTCGGGGGTCCGGCGGCTCGTGGCGCCGGGCTGAACCGTTCCAGATCCACCCCTGAGCCCGGCAATACCCGTGCTTGCGCCGGGCGAACGATGCGCCGGTCGACGAACAACCGTCTGTCCTCCTCGTTCTGGAAGAACACAACCCGCGTCCGCCGGAAAGCCAGCCGATACAATCGGGTGACGATCTGCTGAAGCGCACCCTGGCGAATGAATGCGGTACCGAGGCCGCTGACGTTGGGGATGGCAGCGATGCCGAGGGAGGCTGCGGCCAGTGCGCCATAGATATTCGGCTTGATGGTGAAGCCGAGATAGGCGGCGGGCTTCCGCAGTTTGAACAGCCGTCGATATTCCCAGAACAGCCGGAAATCGGCCCAGGGGTTCAGCCCGGAACGGTCGATCCCTACCGGAATGCGCTCGACCTTCAGCTGCCGCATGCGCCCGTCCACGGCCGGGTCCGGCGGCGCGATCACCAGCGGATCGTAGCCCGCATCGCGAAGCCCGCGAATGAGGCCTGTTCGGAAGTTGGCGATGTTCCAGTCGCTGTTCGCGGAAAGGACGATCGTTCGGGCCAGCGTCGCGTCGCCTCAGGCGCTGAGCAGCTGGAACCGCGGAATTTCCACGTCGAACGCCGTCCCGTCCTCGTCGACCATCCGGTAGCTTCCGCTCATCGCCCCATCGGGCGTGTCGAGCGGGCAACCCGAGACGTAGTCGAAGCTCGCGCCGGGGGCGATCAGCGGCATTTCCCCGACGACCCCCTCCCCGACGACTTCGTGGACGGTGCCGCGGCCGTCGATGATCGTCCAGCTGCGCGAGAGCAGCTGGACCGCGACGTCGGCGCCGTTCTCGATGCGGACATGGTACGACCAGAACCAGCGGTTGCTGGACGGGTCGGACTGCTCGACCAGGAAGCTAACGGCGACACGGACGGCGATCCCGCGAGTCACCGCGACATTTGGGAAGAGCATGGCGAGCGCGTCGGTCGTCACGATTGCAAGCCTAGGCGAGACCACCGGCGCGGCGCAACCGTTCGACGAGGCGCGACCGCGCTTCAGCAACCGGACGCGAGCGATCGGTCAGCACGTCGCGCAGCAGGAAGTGGCCCGTGAGGTCGAGCCCCTCCGCGATTTCGCTCCATGTCGCGCGCCCGCCATCGCGCACGAACGGCGGCAGTGGCAACAGCTTGCCCGCATAGGGCTGGGCCTCGGCGGAGCTGACTGCGCGCCCGGACTTCGGGCTTACCGCGACCAGATCGTCATTACCGCCGGTGACCGCACAACGGTCGAGATCGAGTCCGAATCCGAGCTCGGCGAGCAACAACAGCTCGAAGCGGACCAAAGCCGCGCCCCAGCCGCTGGCCGAGGGCGCTGCCTCGATCGCGTCGAGCAACCCCTCAAGCGCCTGGTAGAGCGGCGGATAGGGTTGCCCCTCCGGCAGCGCGGTGGCGGTCAGGACGGTCGCCCATTCGATCGCGGCGGCGGGCAGCGGCTCGGACAGCAACGGCCCGCGGCTGTGGACGAGCTCGATCGCCGCTTGCGGGAGCTGCGCCTCGGTCCGCGCCGAAAGCTGCGCCTCGACGAGGTTACCGGCCATCAGCACCGGGCGCATGCGGCGCCCGCGCGCGCCCCGGACATAAGCCGCGACGAGCCCCTGGTCGGGCGTCATCAGCCGCACGATCGCCCCATGCTCGCCGTGGCTTCGCAGCGCGCAGACGATGGCGGCGGTCTCGCTTCTCATCCGCGCGGATGGAAATAGTCGTAGAGCTGGCGGGCCATCGCCTTGCTGATGCCCGGCGCCTTTTCGAGGTCGTCGAGCGCGGCGCCCTTCACCGCCCGGGCCGTGCCGAAGTGCATCAGCAGCGCCCGCTTGCGGTTGGGACCGATGCCCGGAACCTCGTCGAGCGTCGAGGTGGTGAGACTCTTGGCGCGCTTGGCGCGGTGGGTGCCGATCGCGAACCGGTGAGCTTCGTCGCGCAAGCGCTGGAGATAGAACAATAAAGCCGAGTTGGGCGGCAGCGTGATCTCGCGCCCGCCGGACAGGTGGAAGACTTCGCGCCCTTCGCGGCCATGGTGCGGACCTTTGGCCACTCCGACCACGGGCACGTCGTGGACGCCCATGTCCTCCATCACCTCGCAGACTGCAGACAGCTGGCCCTTGCCCCCGTCGATCAGCAGGAGGTCCGGCCACTCCCCGCTCTGGCGGTCGGGATCCTCTTTTTCGAGGCGCGCGAAGCGACGCTCGAGAACTTCGCGCATCATGGCGAAGTCGTCGCCCGGCTGGGTCTCCGGCCGCTTGATGTTGAACTTGCGGTAGTTGTTCTTGCGGAAGCCCTCGGGCCCGGCGACGATCATTGCCCCGGTCGCATTGGTGCCCATGATGTGGCTGTTGTCATAGACCTCGATGCGCTTGGGCACCTCCGCCAGCTCGAACGTATCGGCGAGCTCGCGCAGGATCTTGCCCTGGGTGGTCGTCTCGGCAAGCCGGCGGTCGAGCGCCTCCTCGGCGTTGCGCTGGGCCTGCTCGAGCAGCTTGCGCCGCGCGCCCCGATGGGGAATTTCGATCACCACCTTGCGTTCGGCACGCACCGACAGCGCCTCTTCGAGCAATTCGCGGTCGGCCAGCTCGCGATCCACCAGGATCCGCCGCGGCGGCCGCAAGTCCTCGTAGAACTGGACCAGAAAGCTCGACAAAACCTCGGCTTCCGGCACGTCGTTGGTATGCGCGGGGAAGAAGGCGCGATGCCCCCAGTTCTGCCCGCCGCGGATGAAGAACGCCTGGATCGACATCGCGCCGCCCTTGCAGGCCAGCGCGAGCACGTCCGCATCGCCAAGCCCCTCCGCGTGAACCGTCTGGCTGCCCTGGATGTAGGTCAACGCGCGCAGCCGGTCGCGATAGACGGCGGCGAGCTCGTAATCCTGCTTTTGCGCCGCTTCGGCCATCAGCCGCGACAGCCGCGACTGCACGCCGGTCGACTTGCCGGCGAGGAACTCCTTCGCTTCCTCGACCAGGCCGGCATATTCCTCATCGCCGATGCGGCCGACGCAGGGCGCCGAGCAACGCTTGATCTGGTAAAGCAGGCATGGCCGCGACCGGTTCGCGAAAAAGCTGTCGGAACAACTTCTTAGCAGGAACAGCTTCTGCAGCGCATTAAGCGTCCGCGTGACCGAGCCGGCGCTTGCGAACGGGCCGTAATAATGCGCCTTCTTCACCCGCCGGGCGCCGCGGTGCTTCTGGATGCGCGGAAACTCGTGATCCTCTCGAAGCATGATGAACGGGAAGCTCTTGTCGTCGCGCAGCAGCACGTTGTAGGCCGGGCGAAAGCGCTTGATCAGCTGCGCTTCGAGCAGCAGCGCCTCGGCTTCGGTCCGCGTCGTGACGATGGTCATCGAGCGGGTCTGCGAGACCATCCGCTGCAGCCGCTTTGGCAGCCGCGCGACCTGGGTGTAGCTGGTCACCCGGCTTTTGAGCGTCCGCGCCTTGCCGACGTAGAGGACGTCGCCGCGCGCATCCTGCATGCGGTAGACGCCGGGCCGCGAGGGCAGCGTCTTCCACACCTCGCGGATCGCTGCGACCCCAGCTTCGAGGTCGGGAGCGCCTTCGCCGCGCACGGCATAGGTCGCCTGCTCCTCGTTGAAGCGCTCGGCGGCTCGCGGATGGTCGGGGCGGTCGGCCGGGGTTCGGTCCATGACTTGTATCTAGGCGGGCGCTGGCCGCCTATCCAGCGTCACGCCGCCGCGCGAGCCTGCTCTTCGTCGCCCAGCATCCATTCGACACAGGCCGCCGCATGGATCGCGGTCGTGTCATAGACCGGCAGGACATTGGCCCGGACGTCGACCGCGAGCACCAGCTCGGTGCAGCCGAGCACCACCGCCTGCACGCGCTGCTTGGCGAGCTCGGTGATCAAGGTCTTGAGCTTCCGCTGGCTGTTGCGAGCGACGCGGCCTGCCGCGAGCTCTTCGAAGATGATCCGGTCGACCTCCGCCACCCACCCCTCCTCGACCGGAACGAGCGAGATCCCGCGCGCTTCGATCAGGCTCCGCACGTGCGGCTCGAGCATGGTGAAGCGGGTACCGAGCAGGGCGATGCGTTTGCGCCCGTCGGCAACGAGCTTGTCGGCAGTGGCTTCGCCGATATGAAGCATCGGCACACCGAGCTTGGGCGCGACAGCGTCATAGACCTTGTGGCCGGTGTTCGAGGTGATGATCACGCCTTCGGCGCCGGCGGCTTCGAGGCGCTTCGCCGCGTCGAGCGTGACCTTCGCGACGCCGTCCCAGTCACCCGACAGCTCCATTTCGGCAAACGGGGCTAGGTCGAGGCTTTCGATGATCAGCCGGGCGCTGTGCAGGCCGCCGAGCCGCTGGGCGATGCCGCGGTTGATGTGCTCGTAGTACAGCGCCGTCGACGACCAGCTCGTCCCGCCGATAATGCCCAGCTTGCGCAATGAAACTCCCCTTCGAAACGGAGGGAGCTTTTCCGCCAAGCGGCCGAGAGCGGCAAGCCGCGAATTCCCGATAACCCGCGAAGCGAATCGCATTTGCGACGAGCCGTTAGCCTAGGGCTTTGACGATCTCCTCGACCATCTTCTTGGCGTCGGCGAGCAGCATCATCGTGTTGTCGCGGTAGAAGAGCTCGTTATCGACGCCGGCATAGCCGACGCCGCCCATCGAGCGCTTCACGAACAACACCGTCCGCGCCTTTTCCACGTCGAGCACGGGCATGCCGTAGATCGGCGAGCCCTTGTCCGTCTTGGCCGCCGGGTTGGTGACGTCATTGGCGCCGATGACGAAGGCGACGTCGGTCTGCGCGAATTCGCTGTTGATATCCTCCAGCTCGAACACTTCGTCATAGGGCACGTTGGCCTCGGCCAGCAGGACATTCATGTGGCCGGGCATGCGGCCGGCAACCGGATGGATCGCATATTTCACGCGCACCCCCTCGGCCTTCAGCTTGTCCGCCATTTCCTTGAGCGCATGCTGCGCCTGGCTGACGGCCATCCCGTAGCCCGGAACGATGATCACCTGGTCGGCCTGCTTCATCAGGAAGGCGGCGTCGTCGGCCGATCCGCGCTTGTAGGCCCGGTCGATCGCCGCCGCGTCCCCCCCGCTCGAGACCGCGCCGAAACCGCCGGCAATCACCGAGATGAAGCTGCGGTTCATCGCCCGGCACATGATGTAGCTGAGGATCGCGCCCGAGCTGCCGACGAGCGCACCGGTGATGATCATCGCGCTGTTATGGAGCGTGAAGCCCATCGCGGCCGCCGCCCAGCCCGAATAGCTGTTGAGCATCGAGATCACGACCGGCATGTCGGCGCCGCCGATCGGGATGATCAGCAGGAAACCGATCGCGAAACTCAGCGCGGTGACGGTCGCGAACACCCAGGGCGACTGGTCCTGCGTGAAGTAGGCGATCAGGCCCAGGATGGCGGCCAGCGTGCCAAGGTTGATGACATGCCGTAGCGGCAGCAGGATCGGCTTGCCTGACATATTGCCGTTCAGCTTGAGGAAGGCGATCACCGAGCCCGAGAAGGTGATGGCGCCGATCGCGACGCCGAGCGCCATCTCGACACGGCTGACCGGCAGGATGCTGACAAACGACGGACTCGCGATCGGGGTGATGCGAACGGCGATCCCGAACGCCTCGGGATTGAGATAGGCGGCCGCCCCAACCAGCACTGCCGCCATGCCGACCAGGCTGTGGAATGCCGCGACCAGCTGCGGCATCGCCGTCATCTGGATCTTGCGGGCGGTGATCAGGCCGATTGCGCCACCAACAACGATCGCAGTTAAGATCAGAAGGAGATTGGTCGAGTCGAGCGCGTTGTGTTCGCCAAAAACATCGATGTTGAGCGTCGGTTGATGGGTGATCAGCGTCGTGCCAACCGCAATCGCCATGCCGACCATGCCAATGTAGTTGCCGCGACGGCTGCTGGTCGGGCTCGACAGCCCGCGCAGCGCAAGGATGAAGCATAC
>DATENV010000150.1:0-2295 GCA_035274805.1 Sphingomicrobium sp.
GCGTCGCGCACCATGTCCCGATAGCGCGGTTCGAAGATGTGGAGGGGAAGCTGGGAGCGCGGGAACAGGATTGCTCCGGGCAGCGGGAAAATCGGGACGCGCAGCGTCCGGCTCATGTGAAGAGCAGCGCCGACAGCCGCCGCCGCTGGGCGCTCGACCAGGGATCTTCGAGGCCCTGCGCTTCGAGCAGCTGGAGGAAGCGTTGGCGCGCCGCGCCGCCGTTCCATTCGCGATCGCGGCGGATGATCTCGAGCAGCGCGTCCGCCGCCGAATCGCGGTCGCCGGCGGCCATCTTGGCCGACGCCAGCTCGAAGCGGGCTTCATGGTCGTCGGGGTCAGCTGCCAGCCGCGCTTCGAGCGCCGACGTGTCGGCGGCCGGAGCCGCCGACGCGACTTCGAGCGCCGCTCGGGCCCGCGCGACCTCCGGCTTCTTGGCAAGATCCTCGGCGAGCGCGTCGAGCATCTGGCGCGCCTCGTCGGTTTCGCCGGCGGCAATCAGCGCCCGGGCCAGCCCGCCGATCACCTCGGCGTTGTCCGGCGCCATCTCGCGGACCTGGCGGAAGATGTTCGCCGCGCGCGGCGCATCGCCGTCGGCCAGCACTTGCTCGCCCATCGCGATCAAAGGCTCGATCTCGGCCTGCGGGGTCGCGCCCTCGGGCTCGATCTTGAGCTGCGCCAGCAGTTGGTCGAGCACCTTCTTGATCTGCCCTTCGCTGCGATAATTGGTGAGGTCGGCGACCGGCTGACCACGATAGATCGCATAGACCGTCGGGATCGACTGGATACGAAATTGCGACGCCAGCAGCTTCTCCTGCTCGACGTCGACCTTGGCGAGTTTGACGCCTTTGGCCGCATAATCGGCCGCGACCTTGTCGAGGATCGGCGACAGCTGCTTGCACGGCCCGCACCATTCGGCCCAGAAATCGAGGATCACGAGCGCGGTCATCGACGGCTGGATGACGTCGCGTTCGAAGCGCTCGATCGATTCGCGTTCGGCTTCGGTCAGTCCGAGTGTCGCCACGGGTCGAGGGTGCTCCCTTAAACTGCTCGTTCGAGCGCCCATATGGGCGGCTGCGGCGGCCGCCACAAGCATGCGCGAAGCGCCCTTGCGGGAGCTTAGGCGAGCATGCTAGGCGCCCGCCTCACCTCCGCCGGGCCAGGTCCCGGCGCCAGCGCCGAGCGGGCGTAGCTCAGGGGTAGAGCACAACCTTGCCAAGGTTGGGGTCGAGGGTTCGAATCCCTTCGCCCGCTCCATTTCACCCGGCCTCGTCTTCGAACCCTCGAGTCTTTGTGGCGCTGCGCCGCAAGCGGCTCCGCGCTGGTTCGAACCCCTTCGCATCCATATCCTCCAGCGTCCGTCCTTCGGGCGCTCGAATCTCCTGGCCGGCCGCGCCCGCGTCGGCGGGGCGTGGTAAAGAATAGATTTTTCAGAGACCTGTGGTCAGGGCGGTGAGGGTCTTTGCCGAAAGGAAATCGACTTCGGTCGAAAGAGGCTCGACCATGTCCCACACAGTAAAACATTTCGGACTCGAAACTTTCGTCTTCGGCGGCCGTTTAATCGGGGCAAGCGGGCTGACCCAAAACGGAGCGAGCCGAAATCGGGGCTGGGCATCGAGAGCGGAAAGGTTTTGAGAAGGGGGAGGGAGAAGGGAGCAAGCAGCGTCATGAGCAAGAGACGAACCGGTCTCGGCATCATCGTTGCCGCGAGCATTGCCTACGCCATTCCCGCCGCCTCGGAAGACACCGGCGCCAGCCTTTCGGTCGGCGCCACCGTCGAGCCGACCTGCCTCGTGTCGAGCGAGGGCCGCACCGCGTCCGCGAACGTGTCCTGCACCAGCTTCGGCGACGGCAGCTTCGCCGTCCAAGCGGGGACGAGCGCTCCAATCGAGTCTGCCACGCCGGCTCCGGCCGGCGAGCAGAGCGACACAACGGGAAAAAATGACGTCACCTACGTCACCGTAACCTACTGAAATCATCTCCTTTCCCGGTAAACGGCCGGCCCCGACCGCGGAGCCGCGCCGGACGTTTTAACTCGCTTTTAAGATGTCCCCGTCATTTTCCGCAGATCGAATGGAAGACATTGTTAACCATTCGGGGAACTGACCGCCGACGGCCCGGAAGCCGGAAGCGATCCTAAAGAGAGTAGGGGACCGACAATGTTGACCAAGACCGCGACCGGCCTGCGCGCCGGCATTCTTCTCGTTGCGCTGACGGCGACGCCGGCCTTTGCGGCCACTACGAGCACCACGCTCAACGTCGACGCTACCGTCACCGCCAATTGCACCGTTTCGTCGA
>DATENV010000151.1:0-3539 GCA_035274805.1 Sphingomicrobium sp.
GCAAGAGCCGCGCCTCGTGGATCCCGTGCACCCGCAACCACGCCGGCTTCCCCGACGGCATCAACGGCGAAGAGCTGCTCCAGCGCATGCGCGACCAAGCCTGCAAATATGGCGCGAAGATCGAGAGCGAATTCGTCACCAAGCTCGGGCGGGACGAGGAAGCCGGCCTGTTCACCGCGACCTGGGGCTCGGGCGAAGCCACCGCGCGGACAGTGCTACTCGCGACCGGCGTCAGCAACCGGCGCCCGCCGATGGATGAGGAGCTGCACGACGACGCAGTGTCGCGCGGCCTCGTTCGCTACTGCCCGATCTGCGACGGCTATGAAGTCACCGACAAGAAAGTCGGCGTGATCGGCAGCGACAGCCACGGGGTCGCCGAGGCGCTGTTCCTTCGGAGCTATACGGCCGACGTCACGCTGATCGCGCCCGACAAGGCGTTGCGGCTGAAACCGGAGGACAATCAGAAGCTGAAGGACGCCGGCATCGATTGCGTCGATGGCCCCGCCCAGGCGGTGGCGATTGCCAAGGATTGCATCACCGTCGACACCGCGGAAGGCCATTATACCTTCGACAGCATTTATCCGGCGCTCGGGTCCGACACCCACACCCAACTCGCCCAGATGCTCGGCGCGAAGCTCGCGTCGGACGGCTGCATCCTGTGCGACGATCACCAGCGCACGAGCGTGCCCGGCCTCTACGCGGCCGGCGACGTCGTCCACGGGCTCGACCAGATCAGCCATGCAATGGGTGAAGGCGGCGTCGCGGCGACCAGCATCCGGAACGATTTGTGCGCGAAGGAGCCGCGCTGGCGCGAAGCTCCCGAGGAACTCGCGAAAGCGGAGGCCGGTAGCTAGGCCAAGAACTCCGGGTCGACCACGATCCGCTCGCCTTCAAGGTCGGCAATGCCGGGCTTGAAGGGGATCAGCGAACGCTTGCCCCCTGGGGCTTCGATCTCCAGCAAGTCGCCGGCCCCGTAATTCTCCACCGCGGCGACGCTGCCGACTTCATGCCCTTCGCGGTCCAGGCAGGGCAGCCCGATGAGGTCGGCGTAATAATATTCGCCTTCTTCGAGCGGCGGCAGCGCTGAGCGATCGACCTCGACCAGCGAGCCGCGCAGCGCCTCGGCGGCCGAGCGGTCGTTGATCCCCTCGAACCGCGCGACGGCTGCCTTGCCGCCGTCGCGGATGGTCAGCAGACGGCGCTCAGTGCCTCCGACGTAAAGCGTTCCATGGGCTGCAAGACTGTCGACGCTCTCGCTGAACAGCTTGAGCCTCACCTCGCCTTTGACGCCGTGCGCGCCGGCGACGGCAGCGAGGGCGATGCGCTTATCAGCCCTCCCCCTCGATGGGGGAGGGTTGGGTGGGGGTGAGGGTGGAGCAGCCTCTTCCGGAGACATCACCCCACCCCTAACCCCTCCCCATCAAGGGGAGGGGAACTCATGTTAGGCCTTCTCGCCTTCGGCCGGTTCTTCGCTGGATTCGCCCTCGGCAGCCGCTTCGACCGTCTGCGGTGAATCCTCGGTCGGCGGCGCGACATCGTCCGCGCCTTCGGCCGGAGCCTCACCGGCTTCGGCCTCGGTGGCAGCCGCTTCAGCGACCGTCTCTTCCGCGGGCGCTTCAGCCGTCACTTCGCCGGCGTCCGCTTCCGCGGCAGCTTCCTCGGCGACCGGCTCCTCGGCCGGCTGGTCGGCGGTGTCGGCCGGCGCCTGCTCGGCAGCGACTTCCTCGGTCTCGGTGGGCGGAGTCTGCTCCGCAGTCTCCTGGGCGACCGCTTCGGCCTCGGCGGTCCGCTCCGCAGTCGCCGCTTCGACTTCCTCCGCGACCACCGCCTCAGCTTCCGGCTTCGGCGCGGCCGCGGCTTCGGCGGCCTCCGCTTCCTTGGCGGCGCGTTGCTCGATGCGCTCCTTGGCCTTCTCGCCCGGCTCGGCCTTCTTCGGATTGTTGCGCGCCGCGCGCTCGCGGATGCCGGCGGCGTCGAGGAAGCGGAGCACGCGATCGGAGGGCTGGGCGCCGACGCTCAGCCAATGGCTGATCCGGTCGGTGTCGAGCTTCACGCGCTCTGGCGAATCCTTCGCCAGCAACGGATTGTAGGTCCCGACTTTCTCGATGAAGCGCCCGTCGCGCGCGTTGCGGCTGTCCGCCACCACGATGCGGTAATAGGGACGCTTTTTGGAGCCTCCGCGGGACAAACGAATTGCAACTGCCATTATACTTCCTTTCTTCTCGTCACTCCCGCGAAAGCGGGAGTCCATTTCCTCAAACTGGATCCCGGCCTTCGCCGGGATGACGACCTGTTGGGGCCGTCATTTCTTTGAAAACTTGTCGAAACCCGGCGGCAGGTTGAACGGCCCAGCGCCGCCGAGGCCGCCCATCTTCTTGAGCCGCTTCATTGCGGTCGACATCTCCTGGTGCATCTTCAGGAGCTTGTTGATTTCCTGGACCGTCGTCCCGCTGCCCTTGGCGACGCGGATCTTCCGCTTGGCATTGATGATCTCGGGCCTCGACCGCTCCTTGGCGGTCATCGATGACAGCATCGCCTCCATGTGGACCAGCGCCTTGTCGTTCTGCGCCTTGTCGATCGCGCCCTTCATCCCTTTCAGGCCCGGCATCATGCCGGCAAGCGCGCCCAGGCCGCCCATCCGCTGCATCTGACGGAGCTGGGCCCACAGGTCGTCGAGGTCGAACTTGCCCTTGGCCATCTTGGCCGCAAGCTTCTCGGCGTCCTCGACCTGGATCGTCTCGGCTGCGCGCTCGACCAGGCTGACGACGTCGCCCATGCCGAGGATCTGCCCGGCGACGCGCTCGGGGTGGAAGGCTTCCAGCTTGTCGATCGCTTCGCCGACACCGGCGAACTTGATCGGCTTGCCGGTGACCGCGCGCATCGACAGCGCGGCACCGCCGCGCGCATCGCCGTCCATCCGCGTCAGGATCACGCCGCTCAGGTCGACTTCGGCCGCAAAGCCCTTGGCGACGTTGACCGCGTCCTGGCCGGTCAGGCTGTCGACGACGAGCAGCGTCTCCCTCGGGCTCGACGCCGCCGCAACCGCCTTCATTTCGCCCATCAACTGGTCGTCGACGTGGAGCCGGCCCGCGGTATCGAGCAATACCACGTCGTAAGCCTGAAGCCTGGCCGACTGCAGTGCGCGCCTGGCGATATCGACCGGCTGCTGGCCCGCCACGATCGGTAAAGTATCGACGCTCGCCTGGCGGCCGAGCACCGCGAGCTGCTCCTGCGCCGCCGGGCGAGCCACGTCGAGCGAGGCCATCAGCACCTTCTTGCGCTCGCGCTCGGTGAGGCGCTTGGCGAGCTTCGCCGTGGTCGTGGTCTTACCGGAGCCCTGGAGGCCGACCATCATGATGACGGCGGGGGGATTGACGTTGAGCTCGAGCTCGGCGGTCTCCGAGCCAAGCGTCTCGACCAGCGCGTCGTGGACGATCTTGACGACCATCTGACCGGGCGTGATCGAGCGCAGGACTTCCTGGCCGACGGCTTTTTCGGTGACTTGCTCGACGAAGTCGCGCGCCACCGGCAGTGCCACG
>DATENV010000152.1:0-15832 GCA_035274805.1 Sphingomicrobium sp.
TGGGACATGGCAACGGTAGCGACGCGCGCGCCCAAGCGTGAGCTGGCGCCGCACTGGCGGGATGCGCTGCGCGACGCCGTGCGCCGGTTCTTCGTGCGCAGCTGGGGCGCCTTGCTCGTCGCGGCAAGCCTCGCGTGCGCGATCGCGCTGGCGACCCACGATCCCACCGATCCCTCGCTGAGCACCGCCGCGGGCGGGCCGCCGACCAACTGGATGGGCGGTGTCGGCGCCTATGCGAGCGACGCCCTGTTGTTGCTGTTCGGCCTCGGTGCGGCGCTATTCCTTCCGGTCATCGCGATGGCGGGCCTTCGGATGCTTCGGCTGGAGCCGGCCGGGCGCATCGCCCGCGGTCTGCTGCTCGCAGCGGTGGGCGCGATGCTGCTCGGCATTGCGCTTGGCCTGACCAGCGGCTCGTCGGTGTCGGGCCTGCCCTCCGGGTGGGGCGGCGCGATCGGGCTGGCCGCCGCGCATGGGGTCGATGCCGGCATCGACTTGATCTCGAATCCGCAAATCGCCGGACCGACCCGCCTTGCCGCGCTTCTGCTGTTCGGCCTCGCCGGCCTTGCCGTCGGTTATTTCGCGCTCGGCGTCACCGAAAGCGAACGGGCCTGGCTGGGCGCGATCTTCCGGCGACAGCCGCGCGAGCGCCGCGCCGCGCCGCGCCGGACCGAGATCGCGGAAGAGCGCGCAGTCCCGGCGGCTCCGCCGAGGTCGAAGCCGGCCGTTGCCGTCGCCGAACCGGCGAGAGGTGTCGCGCCTGCCGGGCGCGTGGTCAGCCGCAAGCCGTCGAGCGCCCAGCCGACGCTCGCATTCGGCGACAGTTTCCAGCTGCCAACGCTCGAGCTGCTTGCGCCGCCGCCGAGGGAAACCCGCCAGCAGATCGATCGCGCCGGTCTCGAGCGCAACGCGCGCCTGCTCGAGACGGTGCTTGAGGACTTCAACGTGCGCGGCGACATCGTCGAGGTCCGCCCCGGCCCGGTCGTCACCATGTACGAGCTCGAACCCGCGAGCGGCATCAAGGCGAGCCGCGTCATCGCGCTGGCGGACGACATCGCGCGCAACATGTCGGCGCTATCGGCGCGCGTCGCGACAATCCCCGGCCGAAGCGTCATCGGCATCGAGCTGCCCAACCCCAAGCGCGAGATGGTCTCGCTGTCCGAGCTGATCGGCAGCCAGGCGTTCGAGGACCAGAACATGTCGCTGCCGCTGATCCTCGGCAAGAACATCGCCGGCGATCCGGTCATCGCCGATCTCGCGCCCATGCCCCACCTGCTGGTCGCCGGCACCACCGGCTCGGGCAAGTCGGTCGGCCTCAACTGCATGATCCTGTCGCTGCTCTACCGGTACGGTCCCGACCAGTGCAAACTGATCATGATCGATCCGAAAATGCTCGAACTGAGCATGTACGACGACATCCCTCATCTTCTCGCGCCGGTGGTGACCGAGCCGGGCAAGGCGATCCGCGCGCTCAAATGGACCGTCGAGCAGATGGAGGAACGCTACCGGATGATGGCCAACCTCGGCGTGCGCGCGCTGCCGAGCTTCAATGCCAAGGTCCGCGAAGCGAAGGCCAAGGGTGCCAAGCTCGGCCGCCGGGTCCAGACGGGCTACGACGCCGACACCGGCCAGCCGCTCTACGAGACCGAGCAGCTTGAATACGAGGTTCTGCCCCAGATCGTCGTCGTGGTCGATGAGCTCGCCGACCTGATGATGACCGCCGGCAAGGAAGTCGAATTCCTGATCCAGCGCCTGGCGCAGAAGGCGCGGGCGGCCGGCATCCACCTGATCATGGCGACCCAGCGCCCGTCGGTCGATGTGATCACCGGCGTCATCAAGGCCAATTTGCCGACGCGCATCAGCTTCCAGGTGACGAGCAAGATCGACAGCCGAACGATCCTCGGCGAGCAGGGCGCCGAGCAGCTGCTCGGCAAGGGCGACATGCTCTACATGCCGGGCGGCAAGCAAATCATCCGCGTCCACGGCCCGTTCGTCAGCGACGAAGAGGTTCGCTCGGTCGCAGAGCATTGGCGCAAGCAGGGCTCGCCCGATTACGTGCAGGCGGTCACCGAGGAGCCCGAGGACGGCGGCTATTTGTTCGACGGCCAGCCGACCGGCGAGGATGACGCCGAGACCCAGCTTTATCGGAAAGCGGTGCAGATCGTCGCCGAGAGCCAGAAAGCGTCGACGTCGTATCTCCAGCGCCAGCTCCGCGTCGGCTACAATAGCGCGGCGCGGCTCATCGAGCGGATGGAGAAGGACGGGCTGGTCGGCCAGCCCGACCATGTCGGCCGCCGCGAAGTGCTGATCGACCCCGAGGGCCATCCGATTTAGATTTGACGAGCCGAGGCTGAACGGAACGGAACCGGAAGGTTCAGTCCGCATTCAAAGCGCAAACGCCATCGTCCGGCGCAAAATCCCAGGAGTTCCCGCATGACGTTCAGCAAGACCTTCGCGCGCGCCCTCGTCCCGGTGGCTTTCATAGCTACGGCGCCGGCGAGCGCCGCCGCGCCTTCGCCCGACCTGGCGCGGCTCAAGGCGCACCTCTCGGACGTGCAGACGATGACCGCCAATTTCACCCAGACCGATGCCAGGGGCCGCACCGCGACCGGTACGCTGCAGATGAAGCGGCCGGGCCGGATCCGGTTCGAATATGGCAGCGGCGACCTGCTGCTGGTCGCCGACGGCAAGCGGCTCACCTTCCTCGATTACTCGGTTGGACAGAAATCGAGCTGGCCGCTGTCGAAAACGCCCCTCGGACCGCTGCTGTCGGCCTCGCCCGACTTCAACGGCAAGGCCGAGATCCTGCCGAGCAACGACAACCGCGTGGTCGTCGCCCGCGCGCGCAACGCCGGGCAATATGGCCAGCTGACGCTCGCCTTCCTGCGCAACGCCTCGGCTCCCGGCGGCCTGCAACTCTACGGCTGGACGGCGATCGACCCGCAGAAGCGGCGCACGACGGTCAAGCTGTCCAACGTCCGATTCAACGTCGCGGTGCCGGACAGCGCGTTCACTTATGCCGAGCCGAAGAAGCGCGCGAGGCGCTGACTAAGGCAATTTCAGCCCGCATCGCGCTCGCGAGAATAGTTTCACTTTGCGACCTGTTCATCGCGGCGTCAGGGGAGCGGTCCTAAAAAGAACGGTGATCCCGTAGCTTGGGGTTTCCCCCTGTTACCCGGGCATGCGGGATCCCTTGCGTGACAAAGCGCTCGGTCGGCCCTCGCTCCATGCCCCCGGAGCGGGGGCCTTTTTCATATGCGGCTGGGCAGCTAAGCGCGGACAAGTGGGCAAACGGCTGAAGATCGCGTCGTGGAACATCAACTCGGTGCGCGCGCGCACCGGGCTGGTCGAGCGCCTGATCACCGAGCACCAGCCGGACATCCTCTGCCTCCAGGAAACCAAGGTGCTCGACACGATCTTCCCGGCTGAATTGTTCGACCGCCACGGCTATGTTCACCGCCAGCTGAACGGGCAGCGGATGTATCATGGCGTTGCGATCCTCAGCCGCGTGCCGCTGAAGGACCCCGGCAAGCACGACTGGCAGGACAATGGCGAGGCGCGGCACGTCGGCGCGCGGCTCGAGTGCGGTATCCGGCTGGAGAACGTCTATGTGCCCGCCGGCGGCGACACGCCCGACCGCATCATCAACCCCAAGTTCGGCCAGAAGCTCGACTTCATCGAGCGGATGACCCGCTGGTCCGAGGGGCTAAACGAACCCACGGTCATCGTCGGCGACTTCAACGTCGCCCCGCTCGAATGCGACGTGTGGAGCCACAAGGCGCTGCTGAACGTCGTCAGCCATACGCCGGTCGAGGTCGAAGCGGTGTCGCGGCTGCAGCAGGCGCACGACTGGGTCGACATCGGCCGCAAATTCGTGCCGGCGCCGGCCCGCTGCTTCACCTGGTGGAGCTATCGCTCACCCGACTGGACCAGGAACGATCGCGGGCGCCGGCTCGACCATATGTGGGCGTCCCCCGAGCTTGCCGGTCACCTCAAGGCGCACGAAGTGCTCGAACCCTGCCGCAACTGGGAGCGGCCGTCGGACCATGTTCCGCTGATCTGCGAGATCGAGGCGTGAGACCCAGCGCGCTGCGCATCGGCATCGCGATGCTGCGCGCGGGCCGCCCGGTGCGGATAGTCGGCGCGACGCCTGTCGCAATCCTGGCGGTCGAAACGGCGACGCAGGAGCTCCTCGACGTGCTGGATCCGGGGCACAACGCGCGGCTCCTGATCAGCGGCGAGCGCGCGGCAGCGCTTCACCTCGCCAACGAGCGCGAGGCGGCCGACCCCGGCGCGCCGGTGGTCGTCGAACATGCGCTTTGGCTCGATGCCGAGGCCGCGCTGGCGATCGCCGACCCGGGCCGCGATCTCGACCGCGCCCTGATTGGTCCGCTGCAGCCGGTGGCTGCCGAATGCCCCGAGACGGGCCGGGCCGCGCTCGACCTTGCCCGCTCGGCCGGCCTCCTCCCGGCACTGTGGCTGCTCGACCCGGCGGTTGCCCAGGGTGGCGTTTCGGTCGAAGACATCATCGCCGAACGCAGCCATCCGTCGGTCGAGATCGTCGCCCGCGCCAAGCTGCCGCTCGACGACATGCCGCCGACGCAGATCGTCGCCTTCCGCGCTTCGGACGACGGACAGGAGCATGTCGCGCTGCTCGTCGGCGCCTTCGGCGGGAAACCGCCGCTTGTGCGACTGCATAGCGAGTGCCTGACCGGCGACGTGTTCGGCTCGCTCAAGTGCGATTGCGGACCCCAATTGCGCGAAGCGCTCCGCATCATCGGCGATGCCGGCGGCGGGGTGCTGCTTTATCTCCGCCAGGAAGGCCGCGGAATCGGCCTCGCCAACAAGATCCGCGCCTATTCGCTGCAGGACCGCGGCCTCGACACGGTCGACGCTAACCAGCGGCTCGGCTTTGCCGACGACGAACGCGATTACGGCCATGCAGCGGCAATGCTGCGCGCGCTCGGCATCGATGCGGCGCGGCTGCTGACCAACAACCCGGTCAAGGTGAAGGGCCTTGAAGCCGCGGGGATCAAGGTCGTCGCGCGCGTCGCGCACCACATGCCCGCCAATCCGCACAATGCCGATTATCTGACGACCAAGCGCAAGCGCAGCGGTCACTTGCTCGGCTGATCGAGCTCCAGCAACCGGGCTACGTCTTCGAAACTATGCGCAATCTCGGACACCCCAACGCCACGCAGCATGTCGGCATGGCCGTCGAGGCAGTGCGCGCCGGCGGCGAGGCCGATCACCGTGGCGCCCGACGCCAGCGCGCCCGTCGCGCCCACGCGCGAATCCTCGATGATCAGGCAATCGGCGATGGGTGCACCAAGCTGCTCGGCGGCGTAAAAATAGAGGTCGGGCGCCGGCTTGCCGCGTTCGACATGCTCGCGGCCGCTGTAGATGTGCGGCTCGAACGCGTCGGCCAACCCAAGATGAGCGAGATGCGTCCGCACCCATTTGGTCGAGCTTGACGACGCTATCGCCTTCGGCAGATCGGCCGGAAGTGCGCCGACGAAGTCGATCGCACCGGCGAGCGGCTCGATGCCTTCCGCCAAGGCGCGCCGGCTCGCTTCGCTCATTCGTTCGTGAAACTCGGCTGGGAGTTTCCGGCCGATCCGGCTCTCGATCACCTCGATGACGTGGCGGCCGGCGAGACCGGTGTAATGCTCGATCGCCTCCTCGAAGGTATGCGGATGACCAAGCTCGGTGAGCAGCTCCGCAGTAAGGCGATTGAGCTCATACTCGCTTTCGAGAAGCACGCCGTCGAAGTCGAAGATGATCGCGGCGAAGCGCATCAGTCCTCGAACAGCGCAGTGCCGACTCGCACCGCGGTCGCACCGAGCATTACCGCGGCCTTGAAATCCCCAGACATTCCAATGCTTAAGCCATTGACGTCATGCCGCCGGGCAAGCTTGGCGAGCAGCGCGAAATAGGGCGCTGGCTCGACGCCAAGCGGCGGAATTGCCATCAAACCGACGAGCGGCAACGGGGACTCGCGCGCGGCGTCGACCAGCGCCCCGACCTCGCCGATCGCGCAGCCGCCCTTCTGCTCCTCCTCGCCGATGTTGACCTGGACATAGAGCGATGGGGACCGGCCGGCCTTGCCCCCTTCCTTGACCAGCGCCTCGAGCAGCGATGCGCGGTCGAGCGAATGGATCGCATTGAACAGCTTGACCGCTTCGGCCGCCTTGTTCGACTGGAGTCGACCGATGCCATGCAGCCGCACGTCGGGATAGCGGGCGAGCAATGCGGGCCACTTCGCCAGCGCCTCCTGCATGCGATTCTCACCGAAATCGCGCTGGCCGGCGCCGATCAGCGCCTCGATGTCGTCCGCGGTTCGGCCCTTGCTGACCGCCACCAGCTGGACCTCGGCCGGGTCGCGCTTGGCGAGCGCCGCGGCGTGCGCGATTCCGTCGAGGATCTGCTGTCGGCGGTCGGCGGCGCTCATCGCCCGGCGCTATAGGAAGCGCCGTGACGCGCGGCCAGCGGCAGGATTACGAAGGTTGGCTTAGAACTTGAACGCGGTGCCGACGTAGACTGCCTGGCTGTCGCGGCGGTCATCCTTGAACGCCGACGGCCGGTCGCGGTCGATATTGTAGCGAACGCCGCCGGTCAGCGCGATGCGGCGCGACAGCGAGTAGGAGGCGCCGGCATCCAGCGAGACATTGTCGCCACGGCGAAGCGCGGCCACCGGGTTGCCGGTGGTCCGTTCGGCGCCCACCGCGACTCGGGTGCTGAGGCGGTTGTTGAGCGAATAGCTCACACCCAGGACGGCGCTCTCGCGGCCGCCAATGGCGGTGTCGGCGCTCTTGGCCTTGGCAACGTCGCCGGAGACAGCGAACCGCCGCCAGCCGACCGCAACGCCGAGGTTATAGCCGGTCGGGGTGAGCGCATTGACCGCAGCCGTCGGCACCGACGCCTCGGCCAGGCGAGTCTGCGCCGGCGACATCACCCGGGCGCGGATCGCGACCCGAACTTGCGAGGGCCGCCCCTTGGCCGGCGCGGGCGTGAACTTGAAATCGGTCAGCGCCAGGCCCTTGCCGGCAAGCGCAGCGGCTAGCTTGGGGTCGGCATTGGCCGGCGTGAAGGAAGCGACCGGGTCGAAGCTCAGCGCCACCGCCGGCGCCTTCTTCTTGGTCGGCATGCTGGTCGCGATCGCCGGAGTCAGCACAAGGCCGGCCGCGGCGGCTGCCGCAACCCACTTGCCCGCTCCACGCTGCGCGACTCCAAACACGTTCAACTCCCTGTCAGTGAGTCGATATAGTCGGACTCCCCTCTTGGTTCCATGAGTGGAATCGATTCGTCCGACTCCTGTTGCCGGCAAGGCACAATTTCTTCCCGGCATGGCACAGCTTGCGACCACGACTTGACCATCTATAACGCCGACCGACCCGCCATTCCGATCATCAAGGACCGCCGATGAACCGCCTCCATACGACCGCCGCCGCTGTGATGGTCCTCGCCCTTGCGACGCCCGGCTGCTCGCGCAACCGCAACCTGCCGACCCAGCTCGCGCCGTCGCAGGTCACCACCCTCGCGATCAACTCCTATTTGTGGCGCGCCGCGATCGACACCGTCTCCTTCGCTCCGCTGCTGCAGGCCAACGCCCAAAGCGGCGTCATCATCACCGACTGGTACGCCAATCCGAAGGCGCCGGGCGAGCGGGTCAAATTGACCGTCGCGATCCTCGACCCGGACCTGCGCGCCGACGCGCTGCGCGTTTCCGCCGCGCGCCAGGTTAGCCAGAACGGCGCCTGGGTCGACGCGCCGGTCTCGGCGGCGACGGTCCAGAAGCTCGAGGACATCATCCTGACCAGGGCCCGCGACCTGCGCCGCGCCGCCGTCCGGGGATAGTCTTTCGGCATGAACGGCCGATTCAACGCGGCTGAAGCCGACCGCCGCTGGCAGGCGCGGTGGGACGAGGCGCGCAGCTTCTGCGCCGACAGCGGCAGCAGCAAGCCCAAGACCTACGTGCTGGAGATGTTCCCCTATCCATCGGGGCGCATCCACATGGGGCACGTGCGGAACTACACGATGGGCGACGTGATCGCCCGCTACCGGCGGATGCAAGGCTACGAAGTGCTTCACCCGATGGGTTGGGACGCATTCGGCATGCCGGCCGAAAATGCCGCGATGGAGCGCAAGGTGCACCCGGGCGAATGGACCTGGGCGAACATCCGAGCGATGCGGGAGCAACTGAAGCAGCTCGGCTTCGCGCTCGACTGGAGCCGCGAGTTCGCCACCTGCGACCCCGTTTATTACGGCCACGAGCAGGCGCTGTTCCTCGACCTGTTCGAGGCCGGGCTGGTCTATCGCAAGGAGAGCGAGGTCAATTGGGACCCGGTCGACCTGACCGTGCTCGCCAACGAGCAGGTGATCGACGGCAAGGGCTGGCGATCAGGCGCGACGGTGGAGCGGCGCAAGCTCGCGCAATGGTTCCTGAAGATCACCGACTTCGCGGATGACCTGCTCGAAGGCCTAGGCTCGCTCGACGACTGGCCCGAGAAGGTCCGGGTGATGCAGGAGAACTGGGTCGGCAAGAGCCGCGGGCTGCAGTTTTCCTTCCGCCTTTCCGCGCCGATCGGCGAGATCGACGCGGTCGACGTGTTCACGACGCGGCCCGACACCATCTTCGGCGCAAGCTTCGTCGCAGTCGCGGCCGACCACCCGATCGCGCAGGCAGTGGCGGTCTCAAATCATGATGCCGCATCTTTCGTCGCCGAGTGCAAGGCGGGCGGGACCAGCGCCGCCGAGCTAGAGGCGGCGGAAAAGAAAGGCTTCAAGACGAGCCTCGAAGTCGTCCACCCGCTGGACCAGACAGCGCGGCTGCCGGTCTATATCGCGAACTTCGTCCTGATGGATTATGGCACCGGCGCGATTTTCGGCGTGCCGGGGCACGACCAGCGTGACTTCGAATTTGCGAAGCAATATCATCTGCCCATCAAACGGGTTGTCGCCCCAAGCGCCGATTTGGCCGCCGAGCCGATCGGGATGGAGGCCGAAACCAGCGCCGGAATTGCGGTCAATTCCGATTTCCTTGACGGACTGACGAGCGAGCAGGCGGCTGCGGAGGTCGTCCGCCGCGCCGAGGCGGCCGGATGGGGCCGCGGCACCGTCCAGTACCGCCTGCGCGACTGGGGCGTATCGCGGCAGCGCTATTGGGGAACGCCGATCCCGATCATCCACTGCAAAAAGTGTGGCGCGGTGCCGGTGCCGCACGACCAGCTGCCGGTGGTCCTGCCCGACGACATCGATTTCGAGAAACCCGGCAACCCGCTCGACCGGCACCCCACCTGGAAGCACGTCGATTGCCCGCGCTGCGGCGCCAAGGCGGTGCGAGAGACCGACACGCTCGACACCTTTGTCGATTCGAGCTGGTACTTTCTGCGCTTCGCCAGCCAGCCGCCCGACAAGCCGTTCGACCGGTCGGAGGCGGAAAAATGGCTGCCCGTCGCGCAATATATCGGCGGCGTCGAGCATGCGATCCTGCACCTGCTTTACGCCCGCTTCTGGACCCGTGCGCTCCAGCGTCTCGGGCGGATCGGCATCGCCGAGCCGTTCAAAGGGCTGTTCACGCAGGGGATGGTCACCCATGAGACCTATCGCGCGGGCGACGGCAGCTGGCTCAGCCCCGACGAAGTCCGCAAGGTCGGCGACGACTGGGTCCACATCGAAAGCGGCCAGCCGGTTGTGCCCGGCCGGATCGAGAAGATGTCGAAATCGAAGCGCAACACCGTCGACCCGGAGCCGATCCTCGCCAAATATGGCGCCGATGCCGTGCGCTGGTTCATGCTTTCCGACAGCCCGCCCGAGCGCGACCTCGAATGGTCGGAAGCAAGCATCGAAGGCGCGTCGCGCTTCGTCCAGCGGGTCTGGCGGCTCGCCACCGGCAAGAATGACGGCAACGGCGAAGACGCCGCGCTGAAGCGCAAGCTCCACCGCACGATCGCGGCGGTCGGCGAAGCGATCGAGGGCCTGCAATTCAACAAGGCGGTCGCGCAGCTCTACGAGCTCACCAGCGCGATCGAGAAGTCCGGACCATCGGCCACGCGCCGCGAGGCGATTAGGTGCCTGATCCTGCTCGCCGCGCCGGCGGCGCCGCACCTCGCCGAGGAGTGCTGGGCGGCGCTCGGTGAGGCCGGCATGATCGCCGACGCAGCCTGGCCAACGTTCGATCGGGCGCTGCTGGTCGAAGACGAGGTGACGCTAGCCGTGCAGGTCAACGGCAAGCTGCGCGACACATTGACCGCGCCGCGCGGGCTCGACCGCGACGCCGCCGAGGCGCTCGCGCTCGCTTCGGACAAGGTCCAGCGCCAGTTGAACGGCGCCAGCCCGCGCAAGGTCATTGTCGTTCCGGACCGCTTGGTGAATATCGTCGCATGATGCGCCGTGCCGCCTTTGCCCTGGCCTTGCTGGCACTGACCGGCTGCGGACTGCGCCCGGTTTATGGCGGCGGCGGGAGCGGCGCCGTTGCCGCGACGCTCAGCTCCGTCGCGGTCGGGCCGATCGAGGGTCAGGCGGGCTGGTTGGTGCGCAACAAGCTCATCGATCGCCTCGGCGGGGATGGGAGCGCCGCGTATCGCCTGGACGTGACGCTCGATGACAACATCACCTCGTTCGGCCTCCGGAGCGATCGCGCGGCGACCCAGGAACGCCGCACGCTGCGCGCGCGGTACCAGCTGGTCGACGTGCGGACGGGCATGGTCGTGCTAGACTCGACCGCCGGGTCGGACATGGGCATCGACATCGTCAGCTCGGAATATGCAACCGTCGCCGCCGAGCAGACCGCTCTCGAGGATCTTGCCGATATCGTCGCCGATCAGATCACCGCGCGGCTCGCGCTCTACGCGTCGCGCACCGCCAGGGCGAAGTGAAGGCGAGCAAGGCCAATATCGGCCGATTGGTCGACCAGCCGACCCCGGATACGCGCCTCTATCTGTTCCATGGCCCGGACGAGGCGCAGTCGCGCGCGCTCGGGGCCCGTCTGCTCGAAGCGCTCGCCGCGACCAAGGTGGCTGTCGCCGCGTCGGCGATCAAGTCCGATCCCGCGGCGCTGGTCGACGAAGCCGGCGCGATGAGCCTGTTCGGGGGCAAGCGGGCGATCTGGATCGAACCCGCGACCAAGGACATCGAGGAGGGCGTCGCGGCGCTGCTCGAGGGCCCGCCGCCCGAGAACCCGGTGGTCGCGATCGCGGGCGCACTGTCCAAAGCGTCCGCTCTGCTGAAGATGGCAGAAGCTTCGCCGCACGCCATCGCCTACGCGGCCTATGCGCCGGAGGGCCCGGACGCCGAGCGGATGGTCGTCGACATCGGCAGACGCTTCGGACTCAAGATCAGTCCGCCGGTCGCGGCGCGGCTGGCGGACGCGTGCGGCAACGACCAGGCGATCGTCGCGCAGGAACTGGGGAAGCTGGGGCTCTACCTCGATGCCTCGCCCCACGCGCCCAAGGAGCTCGAGCATGGCGCCATCGACGCGGTTGGGGCGGAAAGCGCCGAAGGCAATTTCCTGCGCCTCGCCGACCTCGCGCTGGGCGGCGAGATGGAAGCGCTGACGGAAGAGTTGGCGCGGCTGCCGGCCGGCGGATCGGAAGCGATTCCGGTCGTCCGCTCGCTCCAGCGACGGCTGCTGATGCTCGCGCCGGCACGGGCCCGTATCGAGCGCGGCGAGCGGGTCGATGCCGTCATGGCGTCATTCGGCAGGGCCTTGTTCTTCAAGGAGAAATCGAAGGTCCAGCGATTGCTTTCCAAGTGGAGCGCGGCTGACCTCGCGACCGTCGCCGACCGCGCCGGCAAGCTCGAACGGTCGTTGATGTTCACCGCCGCGCCCGACCGCGAAACGCTCGGCGAGGAGTTGCTGGCGATCGCGCGCAAGGCGCGCAGCCTCTAGCTAGATCGGCTCGCCCGACAGCCGCTGGCAGATCATGTCGAGCTGATCGAGGCTCGAATAATGCAGCGACACCGCCCCGCCCTGCCCCTTGTGGGTGACCTGAACCTTCAGCCCGAGGATATCGCCGAGCTGGCGCTCGAGCGCATCGAGGTCCGCGTCGAACGCCTTGGCGGTATTGCGCGCGCTGGCGCGGCCGATGTCGGCGCCTGGCCCCGGCCGGCTGCGCTCACGGCGCGCGCGGGCCTCGGCCTGGCGCACCGACAGGCCCTTGGCGATGATCTCCCGGGTCAGGTCTTCCGGGTCCTCGCTGGTCGCGACGGCTCGGGCGTGGCCCATGGTGATATCGCCTTTCAATAGCGATTGCCTCACAAATTCCGGAAGATCGAGCAATCTCAACAGGTTAGCGACATGGCTCCGCGATTTATGGACAATCCGGCCGACATCGTCCTGCGTGTGACCGTGCCGCTGGATCAGCTGGCGATAGCCCTCCGCCTCCTCGAGCGGATTGAGGTCCTGGCGCTGGATATTCTCGATCAACGCCAGCTCGGCCGTGGTCGAATCGTCGATCTCACGGACGATCGCCGGGATGCTGTGGATGCGGGCGCGCTGCGCCGCGCGCCAGCGCCGCTCGCCGGCGATAATCAGATAATCCGCCCCGTCGGGCCGCAGCAGGATCGGCTGGAGGACACCGCGCTGGCGGATCGACTCGGCGAGCTCGTCGAGCGCTTCCTCGTCGAAATGCAGGCGCGGCTGGCTCGGATTGGGCTTGATCCGCGCGAGGTCGATCTCGCGGACGCCGCCGCGCGACGCGCCCGGGTCCGGCGTCGATTCCGAGGCCATCGGCCGCGCCGCCTCCCCGAGCAGCGCCTGCAGCCCCATGCCAAGCCCCTTGGCGGGGCGGTCGGCGCTCATGCGGCAACCGCGAGCTGCGGCAAGCGGCCGATCAACTCGCGCGCCAGGCGGATATAGGCCTCCGAGCCCGGGCATTTGAGGTCATAGATCAGCGCCGGCAGCCCGTGGCTCGGCGCTTCCGACAAGCGGACGTTACGCGGCACCACGGTCTCGAACACCGCATTGCCGAGGCATGAGCGGACATCCTCGGAGACCGCTTGCGAAAGGTTGTTGCGGCGATCGAACATGGTCAGGGCCACGCCGAGGATCGAGAGATCGGGGTTGAACGCGACGCGGATCCGCTCGACGGTCTGGAGCAACTGGCTCAGCCCCTCCAGCGCAAAGAACTCGCATTGCAGCGGCACGAGCAAGTGACGGGCGGCGACCAGCGCGTTGACCGTCAGCAGCCCGAGCGAGGGCGGGCAATCGATCAAGCAAATATCCCAGCGGCCCGGCGGAGTCGCCATGAGCGCGCGCTCGAGCCGGTGCGCGCGATCTTCGAGGCCGACCATTTCGACCTCGGCGCCCGACAGATCCTGGGTCGCCGGCAGCAAATCCAGGCGCGGTACGCGCGTCGCCACCGCGACCTCGACGGGTGACGCGCTGCCGATCAGCACGTCGTAGCTCGAGCGTGATCGCTGCGCTTGCGGAACGCCGAGGCCGGTCGACGCATTGCCTTGAGGATCCAGGTCGACCAGCAACACCCGCCAGCCAATCGCCGCGAGCGCGGTGGCGAGATTGATCGCCGTCGTCGTTTTGCCGACCCCGCCCTTTTGGTTCGCAACCGCGATGCGGATCATCGTTTTGCCACTCCTGTCGCCACGACAATCCGGGAATCGGCGTCTGTGACACTCTGTTCCACGTGGAACCTACCTTGCCACGTCCGCCGGGCTTCGGCCAGTTCCGCCTCCGCGCTTCGGCCCTTGGGAAGCGCCCAAACGGTTTTTCTTGTGGACAGATGTGCGGATATTTCGAGGAATTTCGCCAGGTTCGCGACGGCGCGGGCGGTGATTACGTCATATTCGCCCTGAGCGCGTTCCGCCTTTCCGGCGAATACCGATACGTTGAGCTGAAGCGATTCGCAGACCTTGTGGAGAAAGTCGGCGCGCAACCGCCTGGGCTCGATCAGCGTGACCGGTCCTTCGACCAGGCAGGCCACGACGATTCCGGGTAATCCGGCGCCGGAACCGACATCCGCCCACGAGGCGCCAGTTCTCTGCTCGAACCGTACGAGCTGCGCCGAATCGAGGATGTGGCGGTGCCACAGACTGTCGAGCGTGGACGCCGCGACGAGGTTTTGGCGCGCATTCTCCTCACGCAGAAGCGCCGCATAGGCGTCCAGCTTTTCGATTGTTTCACGTGGAACATCGCGCCCCGAGGCCTGCGCGAGGCCGTCGATCACGCCGCCGCCCGGCGGCTTGCGGCCACGTAGAGCGCAGACAGCGCCGCCGGCGTCACGCCCGACACCCGCGACGCCTGGTCCAGGGTTTCCGGCCGGGCCCCTGTCAGTCGTTCGACCATTTCGTTCGACAGGCCGGGGATCGCCGCATAGTCAAGCCCGGCGGGAATCCACACGCGAGAGTCGCGCCGCACGACTTCCCACTCGAGCGCCTGCCGCGCGACATAAGGCGCGTAAAGCGCGTCGGCGCGGCCCTCGTCGGTCTCGCTCCAATTCGGCAACGAACGCAGCTCCAGGCGCTCCTCGATCTGCGTCCGCCGGCGTGCCGAAACGCAGCCTGCGGCCAAAGCCGCCTCGCCGAGCCGCGACGTTGCGTTGTCGGCACGCAGCGACAGCCGATACTCTGCGCGCGCGGTCATCATCCGGTACGGCTCGCTCACGCCTTGCAGGGTGAGATCGTCGATCATCACGCCGAGGTAAGACGTGCGGCGATCGAAGCGGATCTCGTCCAGGCCGAACGCGACGGCCCCGGCGTTCAGCCCCGCGGCCAGGCCCTGCGCCGCTGCTTCCTCATAACCGGTCGTCCCGTTGATCTGACCAGCGAGAAACAGGCCGGGCAGATCGCGCACCTCCAACGTCTGGTTAAGCCGCCGCGGATCGACAAATTCATATTCGACTGCGTATCCGGGCCGCGCGATTTCGGCGCGCTCCAGACCCGGGATCGTCCGAATGAACTGCTCCTGCACGTCAGCCGGAAGCGAAGTGGAAATGCCGTTGGGATAGACGAGCGCATCGTCGAATCCTTCCGGCTCGAGGAAGAGCTGGTGCGCGTCGCGCTCGGCGAAGCGCTTCACCTTGTCCTCGATCGACGGGCAATAACGCGGGCCGCGACCCTCAATCGCGCCGGCAAACAATGGCGAGCGATCGAGGTTGGCGCGGATGACGTCATGGGTCCGCTCGGTCGTGCGGGTGATCGCGCAGCGCAGTTGCGGCGGTGGCACGCCATCGCCGAGCGCCGACATGGTCCAGGGATCCGGATCGCCTGGCTGCTCCTCGAGGCGCGCCCAGTCGATGCTGCGCCCGTCGAGCCGCGGCGGCGTGCCCGTCTTGAGCCGCCCCTGCCCCAGGCCGATGCCGCGGATTTGTGCTGCGAGGCGAAGCGAGGCCCGCTCGCCGCGCCTCCCGCCTTCGATCACCTCGTCGCCGACGAACATGCGCGCGTCGAGGAAGGTGCCGGTCGCGATCACCACCGCCCGGCACGGCAGCCGGCCCGCGCTGGTTTCGACCCCGGTCACGCGCCCCCGCTCGATGACCAGCGCCAGCGCCTCGGCAATGACGATCTCGACTCCGCTCCGCTCGAGCAATCCGGCCACCGCCGCGCGGTACAGCTTGCGATCCGCCTGGACCCGCGGCCCCCACACCGCCGGCCCCTTGCTGCGGTTGAGCATGCGGCGGTGGATCGCGGCGCGGTCGGCGGCCCGCGCCATCAGGCCGTCGAACACGTCGAGCTCGCGAACCAAATGGCCCTTGCCGACCCCGCCGATCGACGGGTTGCACGACATCTGGCCCACGTCCTCGCGCCGAAAGGTCAGCAGGCCGACGCGTGCGCCACGGCGGGCCGCGGCAGCCGCAGCCTCACACCCGGCATGGCCGGC
>DATENV010000153.1:0-2570 GCA_035274805.1 Sphingomicrobium sp.
TCCTGCGCCTTGTCGATCCACTCGGCGACATGCAGCTGTGACAGCACCGCCTTCATGTACACGCCGGCGAAGCTCGGCACGGGAACGCCGTAGGTGATAAAGCGTGTGACGACGGGCGCGTACATCATGTCCGCCGCGCACCAGTCGCCGAACAGGAACTCGCCGGTACCGCCGAAGCGTGCGCGCGCCTGCGCCCATAGCTGAAGGATGCGGTCGATCTCGCCGCGCACCTCTTCGCTGAGCTCCTTCGGCGGGAAGCTCTTGCGGACGTTCATCGGCAGCTCGCGGCGCAGGTTGGCGAAGCTCGAGTGCATCTCGGCCGACATCGACCGCGCGACGGCTCGCGCCCCTTCGTCCTCGGGCCAGTAGAGCATCGGGCCGTGCCGGTCGGCGAGGAACTCGATGATCGCCAGGCTGTCCCACACGACGATCTCGCCGTCCCACAGGATTGGCACCTTGCCGAGCGAGGGCGCGAACTCGCCGCCCTCGCGGCGCTTGTCCCACTCGGCGTCGAACATCGGGACGACCAGCTCCTCGAACTCCTCGCCCGACTGCTTGCACGCGAGCCAGCCGCGCATCGACCAGCTCGAATAGGCGCGGTTGCCGATGATCAGCTTGAACAAGCTCGTCTCCCTAGGTCGTCGCGGCTTCGAGGATCGCGGTACGAAGCTCGGCGATCCCGCTACCGGTTTCGCTCGACGTGGTGAAGATGGCGGGGTGCGCGGCGGGGTGCTTCGCGGCCTCGGTTAGCGTGGTCTCGTAAAGCGTGCCGAGCGCCGACGGTTTGACCTTGTCGCCCTTGGTCAGCACCAAATGATAGCTGACCGCCGCGTCGTCGAGCATGCGCATCATCTCGCGGTCGACGTCCTTGAGGCCGTGGCGGGAGTCGACCAGCACTAGCGCCCGCTTCAGCACGGGGCGGCCGCGAAGGTAATCGTTCACGAGCCGCTTCCAGCGCCTGACGAGATCCTTCGGCGCCTCGGCAAAGCCGTAGCCGGGCATGTCGACCAGCCGAATCTGCAGCGGGCTTCCGACCTCAAAGAAGTTGAGCTCCTGCGTCCGCCCCGGGGTGTTGGAGGTTCGCGCGAGGCCCTTGCGGTTGGTGATCGCGTTGAGCAGCGAACTCTTGCCGACGTTGGAGCGGCCGGCGAACGCGACTTCGGGGACATCGGGGTCGGGCAGGAACTCGAGGCCGGGCGCGGACTTCAGGAACTCGACCGGCCCCGCGAACAGCTTGCGGGCGCGCTCGGCCAGGTCCTCGTCCGCGATTTCGCTCATGTGTGGACCGGGTGCGTGTCGCTGAAGTGCAGCCCGTATTTGCGGTACAGCCACCATTGCTGCGCCATCGTCAGCACATTGTTCGTGATCCAGTAGAGCTGCAGCCCCGCCGCGAACGGCGCCATGATGAACACCAGGAACCACGGCATCAGCGCAAAGATTTGCGCTTGTGCCGGGTCCATCGGCTGCGGGTTCAATTTCATCGACGCCCACTGCGTTGCGCCGACCAGGATCGGCAGCACGCCGATCGCCAAGAACGCCGGCGGCGTGAAGCTCAGCAGGCCGAACAGGTTGACGGGGGTCAGCGGGTCGGCGGCCGACAGGTCCTTGATCCACAGCACGAACGGCTGGTGCCGCATTTCGACGCTGACCAGCAGCACCTTGTATAGCGCGTAGAAGACGGGGATCTGAAGCAGGATCGGCAGGCAGCCGGCGGCGGGATTGATCTTCTCGGCCTGGTAGAGCTTCAGGATTTCCTGCTGCTGGCGCTGCTTGTCGTCCTTGAACCGCTCCTGGATCGCCTTGAGCTTGGGCTGGACCTTGCGCATCGCGGCCATCGACTGGAACTGCTTCTGCGCGATCGGGAACATGACCGCCCGGACGATCAGGGTCAGGCAAATGATCGCGACGCCGAAATTGCCGACGGTGCGGAACAGGAACATCAGCAGGTCGAACAGCGGGCGCATGAAAAATTCGAACCAGCCCCAGTCGATCGACTTGGAGAGCTTGGGAATGCCCGCGTCCTCGTAGCGGTCGAGCCACGCCTTTTCCTTGGCCCCGGCGAACAGCCGCGCTTGCGTGGTCACCGTTTGGCCGGGCGCCACCGTCGCTGGTGCCAGCGCATAGTCGGCCTGGTAGCCGCCGCTCGGGCTGCGCCGGAAATCCGCGCTCATGCTTCCCTGGGGAACGAGCGCGGTGAGCCAGTATTTGTCGGTAAAGCCGAGCCAGCCGGCGACGTTGTTGAACGGCTGCGGCCCGTCCTCATCGAGCGTGTCGTAATCGACGTCGTAATTGGCCTTGCCGCCGAACAGGCCGATCGGCCCGACGTGGTTCGTCCAGCTGTCGGGATCGTGCGGCTTCTCGGCGCGGCTCACCAGCCCAATGGGACTAACGTTGATCGGCTGCGTGCCCGCGTTGGTGACGCTCTGCTGGACCGTGAAGAGGTAGCCGTCATCAACCGCGATCTTGATCTGGTAGCGCGTGCCGTCCGCGCCATCGGTGGTGAGCGTGACCGGATGCCCCGGCGAGAGCGTGGCGCTGTCGGCCTTCCACAAGCTGTCCAGGCCCGGTGC
>DATENV010000154.1:0-4859 GCA_035274805.1 Sphingomicrobium sp.
CTGCAATTTCTGCGCGAAAGCTTGAACTCGCAGAAGCGGGCTCGCGGGGAAACCGAGCTGTCCGCGGCGGATTTCATCAAGCTTGCGCGCGAGCAGGCGAAGCTGCTCGGCATGGACGCCGAGATGCTCAAGCGCCCGGTCAATGTCGGCTTCTCGGGCGGCGAGAAGAAGCGCGCCGAGATGGTCCAGATGGGGATCATGCAGCCGCGCTTCGCGGTGCTCGACGAAACCGACAGCGGACTCGACATCGATGCGCTGAAAAGCGTCGGCGGGGGCATCAACCGCATCATGCGCGCCCCCGACAAGAGCGTGCTGCTGATCACCCATTACCAGCGCCTGCTCGATTATGTGGAACCCGACCGGGTGCACGTGCTCAACGCTGGGCGGATCGTCCGCTCGGGCGGTCCGGAGCTGGCGAAGGAACTCGAGCGCGAAGGCTATGCGGAGGCGGCGGCATGACCGCGCCGTTCCCCACGCATAAGCAGGAGGAATGGCGCTACGCCGACCTCGACGCGCTGAAGCCGGTGTGGGAGCAGTTCGCCGAGCCCGTGACGATGACCGTGGCGGCCGGGGAAGCGCTTGAAGAGGTTTGGCTGCCGGCCGGCGGCGACGTGCAGCTCCGCCGCGTCCAGCTGGCGCTTGGCGAAGGCGCGAGTGCGCGCATCTTCGCGCTCAACATCGCGCCGGTGTACGGCCGGATCGAGCTCGAGGTGAGCCTCGCTCAGGGCGCGGCGTTCGAGCTGTTCGCCGCCAACATCGGCACCGGGCTGTCGACCAACGAGATCGTCACCAACGTCAGGCACATCGGCCAGGGCGGCCGCTCGCGCCAGACCGTGCGCTCGGTGCTCAACGGCAAGGCGGTCGGCTCCTACCTCGGCAAGGTCGAGGTCGCGCGCGCGGCGCAGCGGACCGACGCCGAGCAATCGGTCAAGGCGATGCTGCTTGACCGCGGCGCGACCGCCAACGCCAAGCCCGAGCTCGAGATTTTCGCCGACGACGTGAAGTGCGCGCATGGCGCCACGGTCGGCGAGCTGGACGCGATGCAATTGTTCTACGCGCAGTCGCGCGGGCTCGACCCGGCGAGCGCCCGGGCGCTGCTGCTCGAAGGTTTCGTCATGGGGTTGTGGGACAGCGCGAGCGACACCGACGCAATTTGCGAAGCTGCCCGTGACGCACTGCGGAGGGTGGTGTGAACGCCCCGACCCGCATCAACTCGGCGCTGAACGTCCGCGATCAATTCCCCGCGATCGCCAACTGGCACTATCTCGACAGCGCCGCGACCGCGCAGAAGCCGCAGGCGGTGATCGACGCGATTACGCAGGCCTATTCGCGCGATTACGCGACCGTGCACCGCGGCGTGTACGAGCGCTCGGCGACGATGACCGATGCTTATGAGCGCGCCCGAGCGGCGGCGGCGAAGCTAATCGGCGGACAGGCGAACGAGCTGATCTTCACCCGCGGCGCGACCGAGGCGATCAACCTCGTCGCGCGATCCCTGCCGCGGAACGGCCGCAACCGGGTTCTGCTGTCGCAGCTCGAGCACCACAGCAACATCGTTCCCTGGCAGCTCGCCGGCTACGAGGTCGATGCGGTGCCGCTGACGCCCGACGGCCAGATCGATCTCGATGCCGCCGAAGCGATGCTCACCGAGGAGCACCGCGTCGTCGCATTCGCGCATGTCTCCAACGTGCTCGGCTCGATCCTCGACGCCAGGCGCGCGGCCGAGATCGCGCACTCGAAAGGCGCGCTGCTGCTGCTCGACGGGTGCCAGGCGGTCCCCCGGCTGCCGGTGAGCGTCGCGGACATCGGCGCCGACTTCTACGCATTCTCCGCGCACAAGCTCTACGGGCCGACCGGCATCGGCTGCCTGTGGGGCAAGGCCGAACTCTTGCAATCGCTCCCGCCGTGGCAGGGCGGCGGAGCAATGATCGAAAAGGTCACATTCGAGGAGACGACCTATCTCGATCCGCCGGCGCGGTTCGAGGCCGGCACGCCGCACATCGTCGGCACGGTCGGACTTCACGCCGCGGTGAACTGGGTCGAAAAACTCAGCCTTGACGCAATCCACGCGCACGAATGCGCGCTGGTCGCCAAGGCCCGCGCGGCGCTGTCGGATATCGGCGGCGTCACCGTCTATGGTCCCGAGGACAGCGCCGGCATCGTCAGCTTCAACGTCGACGGGGTGCATGCGCACGACACCGCCACCATATTGGACGATGCGGGCGTCGCGGTCCGCGCCGGCCACCATTGTGCGCAGCCGCTGATGGACTGGCTTGGCGTCGACGCGACCGCCCGCGCGAGCTTCGCGGCGCACAGCGACAGCTCGGACATTGCGGCGCTGGTCAAGGGCATCGAGCAGGTGAAGCGGATCTTTTCGGCATGAATCGGGAGCGCAAGATCGAGACCGAGCAGGTCGATGCGGCGACCCCGCCGCCGCGCGCCCGCGTGACTCCCGAATTCGAACGCAAGCGCGACTATCTCTCGGGCTTTCTCGCGGGAGAAAAGGAGCAGGAATCGCAGGCCGGCCCGGGCAACGACCTCCAGGCGTCGGTCGTCGAGGTGCTGAAGTCGATCTACGACCCCGAGATCCCGGTCGACATTTACGAGCTCGGCCTGATCTACGGGGTCGACATTTCCGAGGACGGCGACGCGACGATCACCATGACCCTGACGACCCCGCACTGCCCGGTCGCGGAATCGCTGCCGCAGGAAGTCGAGCTGCGCGCGCTGTCGGTGCCGGGCATCCGCGACGCGGTCGTCAACCTGGTGTGGGACCCGCCGTGGGATCCGTCCAAGATGAGCGACGAAGCGCGGCTAGAATTGGGAATGCTGTGAGGCTTTGAATGAATAAGGAAACCAAACTTCGCGCTCGCCCGGCGGCGATCAATCTGACCCCGGCTGCGGAAGCGCGCATTGCCGAGCTGATGGGTCGCGCACCTGCGGGCGCCATCGGGGTCAAGCTGTCGACGCCGCGCCGCGGCTGCTCGGGCCTTGCTTATTCGGTCGATTACGTGACCGCCGAGCAACCGTTCGACGAAAAGATCGAGACGCCCGGCGGCGCATTTTATGTCGACGGCGCCTCGGTCCTGTACCTGATCGGATCGACCATGGACTGGCGCGAGGATGATTTCGCCGCCGGTTTCGTGTTCGAAAACCCCAATGCCAAGGGCGCCTGCGGCTGCGGGGAAAGCTTCACCGTCTAGCCGAAATTTGCTAAGGCGCGCGCGAAAGGAGATCGTTGATGCTCCTCCTCACAGTCGCCATGTTTGCCGCATCGGCAACCGCCGAGCGCGCGCGCGACATGCCGATCATCAATCCCGCGCCGGAGGCGTCATTCTGTCCGGAGACGCCGATGTCGCTCGCGCGCAAAATGGGCAAGCGCGGCCCCAAAGCCATCCCACTCAACAAGCTTCCGCCGGCGCACGCCTTCATGGCGGTCGATCGTCGGGTTGCCGGCTGTCCGTTGCCGCTAACCTTAGGTGAATATCGAAACCCGCGTCGACGCTAAGCACTCAGCGGTTTGACGCGCCGAAGGGGGACTCGGCCAATGTCACGTTCGCTCGCCATGCTGTTCGCGATTATCTGCTACGCGATCTTCTTCGCGACCTTCCTCTATTTGATCGTCTTCGTCGGTGACCTGAGCTTCGCCACCCGAACGGTGGACGTCGGCCCTGAATCCGCGCCGGTCACGGCGGCGCTGATCGACGTCGCGCTGATCGCTCTGTTCGGGCTCCAGCACAGCGTGATGGCGCGCCCCGGCTTCAAGGCGAAATGGACTCGGATCGTGCCGCCGCCGGTCGAGCGCAGCGTCTTCGTGCTCGCCGCCAGCGTCGCGCTGATGATCCTATTCGTCGGCTGGCGGCCGATCGGGACCATCGTCTGGAACGTCACCAACCCGGTCCTGGCGGGAATTCTCTGGGCCTTGTTCTGGTTCGGCTGGGCGACCGTGCTGGTCAGCACCTTCCTGATCAACCATTTCGAGCTGTTCGGGCTTCAGCAGGCCTGGTTTCACGTCCGCGGACGCGAAGCGGCCAAGCCCGAGCTCCGGCAGCCCTTATTCTATCGCTGGATCGCTCACCCGCTCTATTCGGGCTTCTTCCTCGCCTTCTGGGCGGCGCCCGAAATGACGGCCGGCCATCTGCTGCTAGCGGTCGGCGTGTCGGTCTACATGTTGATCGCCATCCGCTACGAGGAGCGCGACCTCACCAATCTGTTCGGCGAAGATTATCGGCGCTACCGCTCGGGCGTCGGCATGCTGACCCCGCGCTTCCGACGCTAGGGACGGAGAAAGCCCGCTTGCCGCGCCGGAGGTCCGGCGCGTAGGGCCGGTCCGCGATGGACCCGCGCTTTTCCCATATCCGCGACTGGATCTTCGACCTCGACAATTGCCTGTACCCGGCCTCGACCGGGCTGTTCGCGCTGATCGACGAGCGCATGGGCGCCTATATCGAGCGGCTGCTCGGCTGCGATGCGCAGGAGGCGAAGCGGGTCCAGAAGGCGCACTTCCACGCGCATGGGACCACGCTCGCCGGCCTGATGCAGGAACATGAAATCGATCCCGCCGACTTCCTTGCCGACGTGCACGACATCCCGCTCGACCGCATCCGGGCTGACGAGCGGCTGGGGCGGCTGTTGCCACTGCTGCCCGGCCGGCGGTTCGTCTTCACCAACGGCGACGCGCCTTATGCGCGGCGGGTGCTCGAAGCGATCGGCGTTCACGATCATTTCGAGGACCTGCACGACATCCACGCCAGCAGCTATCGGCCCAAGCCCGATCCGCACGGCTACGCGTTGCTGTGCGAGCGGTTCGGGATCGATCCTCGTCACGCGCTGCTGGCCGACGACATGGCGCAGAACCT
>DATENV010000155.1:0-3782 GCA_035274805.1 Sphingomicrobium sp.
TGTCGCGCCTCGACGAGCTCCAGAAAAGCTGGACCGAGAAGGCCGAGCTCGCGCTCAGCAAGGATCGCGAAGACCTCGCCAAGGCCGCGCTGATCGAGCGTCAGAAAGCTGCCGACATGGGCGAAGGCCTGCGCGAGGAGATCAAGGTCATCGACGATACGCTGAAGAACTATGAGGGCGACATCGCCAAGCTGCAGAACAAGCTGCGCGAGGCGCGTGCCCGGCAGAACGCGATCGCTGCTCGCTTCGAGAGCGCCGTGACGCGCGCTCGCGCCCGTGAGCTGCTCAACGGCGGCCGAACCGAGGATGCGTTCAGCCGGTTCGAAGTCCTCGAACGGCGCGCCGACTTCGCCGAGGGCCGGGCCGACGCGCTGGGCATGACCGGGCCCAAGAGCCTCGAGGAAGAGATCGCCGAACTGAAGGCTGCTGAATCAGTCGATGCCGAGCTTGAAGCCATGAAGGCCGCGCTCAAGGCCAGGGGGAAATAATCGAACATGGAAGATATTCTGATTCCGGCAATTGCCATCACCACGATGTTCATCGGGCTGCCGTGGCTGGTGTTCCACTACATCACGAAATGGAAGACGGCGGCGACGCTCACCTCGGGCGACGAGAAGCTGCTCGACGAAATGCATGACGCGGCCCGCCGGCTCGATGAGCGCCTGTGCACCATCGAGCGGATCATGACGGCCGAAAATCCGAACTGGCGCCAGCAGTGCGTGCCGGGGCGCGAGACCAGCCAGCGCCTGCTGGTCGACGGGGAGTAACATGGTCTACGACCGCTACCCCGCGCCGCAGGAACGTTCCAACCAGCCGCAATATGTGCGCGACGAGCCGCACTACCTCAGCGAACAGCCGGCGAGCCGCACGCGCTTCTACCGCGACAAGCGGCACGGCAAGTTGTTCGGCATCTGCGCCGGCATCGCCGACTACACCGGCTTCGACGTCAGCCTGGTGCGCGTCGCGTTCCTCGCCGCCATGTTCATGAGCGGCGGCGGCATTGTGCCGTTCTACTTCATCGCCGCGATGGTCACGCCGACCAAGCCGTCGGTCCTCGAGCGGGTCGACAGCGAGGAGAAGCAATTTTGGCAGGGCGTGCGGGCTTCGCCGGCCCGCGCCGCCCGCGACATCCGCTCGCGCTTCAAGGACATCGACCGGCGGCTCGCCGACATCGAAAGCTATGTGACGACGGAAAACCGGTCGCTCGCCCGGGAGATCGAGGCGCTCGCGATCGACAAGGGAGATAAGGCATGATCGGTCCGGGCGAAGTCATGGTCGCGCTGATCGTCATCGGCTTGCCGGTGCTGACCCTGATGCTGATCGCGAACCGCTTTTTCAGGCTGCGCGAGAAGAAGCTCGAGGTCGAGGCGGGAATGGCCGCCGAGAAGGCCGCCCAATATGCCTCGCGCAGCCACGAGCTCGAGGAGCGCGTGCGCGTGCTCGAACAGATCGTCACCGACGGCGGAGCGCAAACCGCGGCGCAGATCGAGGCGCTTCGCGACCCGCCGAGGCGTCGAGCGAGCCGCCAGGCGCTGCCCGCCACCGACGACGCGTCTTGATGCGGCGCGTCGGCGATACGACATAAACTGCAGCTCAAAGGGGGCGACGCTTAGATGAACGATATTTCAAGCTGGATCTGGGTGCTGATCCCTCTCGCGGCGATCGGCATTGCCCCATTCAAGATGTGGCTGCGCGTCAAAGAGAAGCAAATCGAGGCCCAATCCAACCTCGCCGCCGAAAAGAGTGCGCAATATGCGCAGCACATGGAGCGCGTCGAAGCTCGCCTTCGCGTGCTCGAGCAGATCGCGACCGACAAGGGCGTGGAAACCGCGGCGCAGATCGAGGCGCTGCGCGACCGCGATCGAATTCCATCTGGGGAACCGGCACAATGAACCCGTTCGAGTTTGTCCTCGTCCTGATGGCGATGGTGTTCCTGTTCACGATTGTCCGGCACAAGATGGGCATCCCCGTCCGGTCGATGCGGCAGATGCGCGGCTGCGGCGACGACAGTGAGGAAACGGACCGCTTGCGCGAGGAAGTGAAGACCCTCCAGGAGCGCATCAAGGTGCTCGAGCGCATCACGGTCGACAAGGAAAACAGCCTCGCGCGCGAGATCGAATCCTTGCGCGACCGCTAGTTGGCGGTCCCCGCCGGTGCTACGGCTGGCACATGGCCGGCCTGCCCGCACTCACTGACATCCTCGAAGAATATCAGCTGGTCGACGCCGAGGACCGCTACCGGCTGCTGATCGACCTCGGCCGCCAGCTCGAGCCGATGCCCGACGCGCTCAAGACCGACGCGACCAAGGTCCGCGGCTGCTCGGCGTCGGTGTGGGTTTACCCGACTGCGCGCGATGGGCGTCTGCATTTCCTTGCCGACAGCAATGCCGCGATCACCAAGGGCATCGTCGCGCTGGTCCTGAGCACGGTTCAGGACAAACCGGCCGCCGAAGTCGCGCAACTGGATGTTGCCGAATGCCTTGCGCCGTTCGAGCTTTCGAAGCACCTCAGCGCCAACCGTACCCAGGGCGTGCCGAACATGATCGCGCTGGTGAAGCAGACGGCGGAGCGCTTCGCGGCCGCCGCCTAACCTCAACCATCACTGCCCTTCCAGAACGGCCAAGGAGCCGATACGAACGCTCCATGCGGGCAACGGACGATTCTCAAGATTTTCCCATCGAGGACACTGGCGCGTCCAGGGTGAGCGCGCAGCTTCCCGATGCGCCGGCTACTTACGTCAACCCGGTGCTTGACGACGATTTTCCGGACCCGGCCGTAATCCTCGCCCCGGACGGCTATTATTACGCTTATGCGACGCAGAGCCTCCGCGATGGCCATTGGATCAACATCCAGGTCGCGCGCTCGGCGGACCTCGTCCATTGGGAACATCTCGGCGACGCCCTTCCCGACAAGCCGACCTGGGCCTGTGAAACGCAGGATTTCTGGGCGCCGAGCGTCATCTACGACGGCACGACCTACTTCATGTATTATTCGGCGACTCCCGACGTGTGCCTGCAACCCGAGCGCGGGCATTGTCTCGCGATCGCCACGTCGACTTCGCCGGCCGGTCCGTTCGTCGACATGGGCATGCCGCTGCTGCTGGGCATGGGCTTTGAATATATCGACCCGATGGCGTTCGACGATCCGGTCAGCGGCAAGCGCCTGCTCTACTGGGGGTCCGGTTTCCAGCCGATCAAGGTCCAGGAGCTTGCCGAAGACCGGATCTCATTCGCGGCGGGAAGTGCGCCGACCGACCTCGTCTGGCCCAATCCGGTCAAGGGCGCCTTCCCGCGGCTGGTCGAGGCGGCCTGGGTGATTCATCGCGACGACTTCTATTACCTGTTCTATTCGGGCGACAATTGCTGCGGACCCGACGCCGAATATGGCGTGATGGTCGCTCGCTCGCGGAGCGCCACAGGCCCGTTCGAAACGCTCGAGGAAGCCCGCGGCGTCCCGCACAGCCTGATGCTGTTCAAGTGCGAGCGCTGGCTCGCCCCGGGCCACAACACGATCGTCACCGATAAGGCCGGCGACGCCTGGATCGTCTATCACGCGATCGACGTGAACCGTCCGCGTCAACGGCAGGAAGACGAAATCAACAGCCGCCGGATCATGCTGATCGACCGGATCGAATGGAAAAACGGCTGGCCGCATGTTGGCACGCCGTCCGCCGAACCGCGGCCCGCGCCCGTCACCTGAGCTTTTCCCGTCGCTGAACAAGTCCCGATGCCGCGGGTTTCCGGCTAGGCGACGAAAGGACATTGCAGGTGCGGGACGCAGCTA